>CAADGJ010000129.1 GCA_900696505.1 uncultured Nitrosospira sp. | reverse complement strand
GAGATACCAGGCGTTGGCATGTCCGGGATTGGCCTGCGTGAGGCGGGACAAGTAGTCGCGGGCTTGCTTGAGATCGCCTTGACTGTCGTAGAGACTCGCCAGGTGATAGAGCGCCTCAGCGTGATCCGGTCGGATACGAAGGAGCGATTGGTACATTTTCACGGCATTCGTGCGATCATGCCGTTCCTCGTAGAGCCGCGCTAAATCCAGGTGCGCTTCTTCATTGCCCGGCGCGATATCCAACACCTGCCGCAGCACCTGCTCCGCGTCAGTCCCTCGCCCTTGCGCCAGATAGACATCGGCGAGATCGTTGAGAATCTCAGCCGACGGTGCGCTCAATTTCAGCGATTGTTTGTAGGCTTGAATCGCTTCATCGGGATTGCGTTTGCTCTGAAAATAGATCAATCCCAGGACGTGGTACGCCTCCGCCAGTTTGGGATTTTGCGCGAGCGCTTTCTTCAGGGCTTCAATGGCGCCGTCGGCATTGCCTTCACGAAACAGAACCACGCCGCGCTCGTAACTGCGACGTGCCGATTCCGGAGAGGCACTTGAGGCGGCTGAGGATTCAGACAGAGAGGTGACGAAGAGGGCCACGCACAAGAGTGGAAGAGTCGTAAGAAGATGACGTGAACCGGTGACCCGTTGCCGCATCGAAATCCGCAATGGAATCCGTGGGTGAGTTCGCCGTAAGAGCCGGCGAGATGGTGGGCCCACTATAGATGTCACCGCATCCGAAAGCAACGACGAGCACCTGTCGCAGTCGTTCATCGTGAAACAGTTGAGACCGTCGCCCCTGTTTCGGTAGGATTCGATGACGGATTCCTGTATACTCCGCCGCCGAGCCCGTGCCAGAGGGGCGAGCTTCGTCTCCCGGCAGGTTCGAGAGAATAAAGGTACGTCTGCATGCTGACCCAAGTTCTGAACATCATATTCGGCAGTAAAAACGATCGTGAGATCAAGGCATTGCGCCCGATTGTCGAGCGGATCAACGGGCTGGAATCAAGCCTCACGCCCCTGTCCGATCAAGCCCTGGCGGAGAAAACACAGGAATTCAAGAAGCGTCTCCAAGACGGTGAGACCCTTGAGGACATTCTGCCCGAGGCGTTTGCCGTCTGCCGCGAAATGTCTCGCCGCCGTTTGAACATGCGCCACTTCGACGTGCAGTTGATCGGCGGCATGATACTGAACAAGGGCCGGATCGCCGAAATGAAGACCGGTGAAGGTAAAACCCTGGTCGCCACCCTCCCCCTATATCTCAATGCGCTGGAGGGGAAGGGCGCCCACCTGGTCACGGTCAACGACTACCTGGCAAAACGCGACGCCTCCTGGATGGCCCAGCTCTATCATGCGCTCGGCCTGACGGTCGGCATCATCCAGCACGATGCCTCTTTTCTTTACGATCCGACCTATGAGGCGGCGGATAAACGCCTCCAGCACCTCCGCCCCTGCAGCCGGCATGAAGCCTATCGCGCCGAGATCACCTACGGCACCAATAACGAATACGGCTTCGATTACCTTCGCGACAACTTGATCGTCAGCGACTTGAGCCAGTGCGTCCAGCGCCCGCTGCACTTCGCCATCGTGGACGAAGTCGACAGCATTCTGATCGACGAGGCGCGCACGCCCTTGATCATTTCCGGCCCGACGGATCAAACCACGGATTTGTACTACCGCATCAATTCGATCATTCCGCAGCTCAAACCGGAGCACGACTACACGATCGAAGAAAAAACCAAGACCGCCTCGCTCACGGAAGAGGGCAACGTCCGCGTGGAGAAACTGCTGGGCGTGGACAACCTGTACGACCTGCAGCACATGGATTTGGTGCACCACGTCGTCAAGGCCCTCCAGGCCTATGCCCTCTATAAACGCGACGTGGACTATGTGGTCAAGGATGGCGAAGTCATCATCGTCGACGAATTTACCGGCCGCTTGATGCCAGGCCGCCGGTGGAGCGACGGGCTACACCAGGCCGTGGAAGCCAAAGAAGGCGTGAAAATCGCCAACGAGAACCAGACCCTGGCCTCGGTCACCTTCCAGAATTATTTCCGGATGTACAAAAAACTGGCGGGCATGACCGGCACCGCCGATACGGAAGCGGGCGAGTTTGCCAAGATCTACAATCTGGACGTCAATGTCGTGCCGACCAACCGGTCCATGATCCGCAAAGACTACGCCGACGTCGTCTTCCGCACCGAAAAAGAAAAGTTCACAGCCATCGTCGAAGAAATCAAAGACTGCCACGAGCGCGGACAACCAGTCCTCGTCGGCACCATTTCCATCGAGAAATCCGAGCGTCTGGCGGGCTACTTGAGCCGCAATGGCATCAAGCACAACGTGTTGAACGCCAAGTTTCACGAGAAAGAAGCGGAAATCATCGCCCAGGCCGGTCGCAAAGGCGCCGTGACCATCGCCACCAATATGGCCGGCCGCGGAACGGACATTCTCCTCGGCGGCAACGCCGACTTCCTCTTCAAACGGATTCTCTATCAAGACGACACGCTGACAGACGCACGAAAGCAGGAAATTTTCGACGAAATCAAAGCCGATTGCGAGAAGGACAAGCAGGCCGTGGTCGCGGCCGGAGGTCTCCATATCCTCGGTACTGAACGGCACGAGAGCCGGCGCATCGACAATCAGCTTCGTGGTCGGGCCGGCCGCCAAGGCGATCCCGGTTCCTCACGCTTCTACCTGTCGCTCGAAGACGATCTCATGCGAATCTTCGCGTCCGAACGCGTCTCGCAGATGATGCTCAAGCTCGGGATGGAAGAAGGTGTCCCGATCGAACATGGCATGGTCACCCGCGCCATCGCGAACGCGCAGAAAAAAGTCGAGGCGCACAACTTCGAAGTCCGCAAGCAGCTCCTTGAGTACGACGATGTCATGAACAAGCAGCGGGAAGTGATCTACCAGCACCGGCATGCCGTGCTGGCGGGGGAACACATCCAGCAGGACATTCACGACATGATGAAGGATCTGGTGAATGCCTTCGTCGAAACCTACTGTCCCGCCGATCAATACCAGGAAGAGTGGGACTACAACGGTCTCGGAGAAGCGCTGCAGGGCCAGTTCGCCCTCGACATCACCCAGGGCAAGGGCAGCGTCGCCGATCACTTCAAGGACGTCGGCCGGGATGCGATGATCGAGGAGATTCAGACCCAGGTCCGGCGAGCCTATGACCACAAAGAACAGGAACTGGGCTCTGAACTCATGCGGTATCTCGAAAAAATGCTCCTGCTCCAAGTGATCGACCATCACTGGAAAGATCACCTGCTGGGCATGGACCATTTGCGGGATGGCATTGGCCTGCGCGGGTATGGCCAGAAAGATCCGTTGATCGAGTACAAGCGCGAAGGGTTCGACATGTTCTCCTCCATGATGGAGCGCATCAAGTCCGATGTGCTGGAGCGCATGTTCCGCGTGCAAGCCGTGCGGGGCGAACAACCGCCTCCTCCTGCACCCGAACCGATCCCTCCGCCGCGCATGGTCCTGAACCGCAGCGACGAACCGGCCACTCAGACCGTCCAAAGCCAGGGCGACAAGACCGGCCGCAACGATCCCTGCCCGTGCGGAAGCGGAAAAAAATTCAAGAAGTGTCACGGAGCATAGCCGGGAACTCCTGGCCCGCCTCGGCGGAGTGAACAGAAACAAACGGTCCGCAAATGTCGAGAGACTCGCGTCTTTCCGGGTCTTTTCGCCTTGACTTGCCGCTGAGCCAGCGGCTAATCTAACCCCCTCTTTTCCCTAGAGAATCCGGTAGAAGAGCGGTTTCTTGCGATGGCGCCTGAAACGGCAGTCGACTACCGACAAGGGTGGTGTCACTTTGAGCACTGGGCATCCACAACTCCTGGCGGAAATCAGGGCTGAAATCGCAGCGGCGGGACCTATTCCCTTCGCCCGTTTCATGGAGCTGGCCCTGTATCATCCGCAATACGGCTATTACGTTCGTCCTGTCGAAGATCCGACACAGGAACGTATTGGATGGTCCGGTGATTTCTATACGAGTTCCGATGTGCATCCGATTCTTGGCCAGGCATTGGCCAAACAGGCGCAGCAACTCGATGCCTGCCTGGGACATCCAAACCCGTTCACCGTGGTGGAGATGGGGCCGGGCAAAGGATTGTTGGCTCGGGATTTTCTTACCGCCTGCCAGAACGCGCCCGGCAATCTCAGCGAACGACTCCGTTACATCCTGATTGAACGCAGCGCCTCAATGCGCGCCCTCCAGCATCAGCATCTCGCGCCGTGGATCGGCCGAGCCGGTCACGTGACCTGGCTTGATCGCCTGGAAGATCTTCCGCCGGACAGTGTCACCGGCCTCTTCTTTTCCAACGAATTGGTGGATGCTTTCCCGGTGCATCGCCTGGCGGTGGTGGATGGCCATCCGCAAGAGATTTATGTCGATGTTCACGAAGAGGGCTTCACGGAAATCCATCGTCCCCTTTCGGAAGAGCTGTCGGCCTATTTGCAAAACGGTGGCATCCGGCTGCCCGATGGATACCGAACCGAAATCAATCTCAAGGCCGTCCAATGGATCAAACAGGTCGCGCAAATCATGGCACGCGGCCTGGTGATGACGATCGACTACGGGCACACGGCCGAAGACCTCTACGGACCGGAGCGCAAGAACGGCACATTTCTCTGCTACTACAGTCAGACCACGTCGGAAGACGCGTACGAGCGGGTCGGCCAACAGGACATGACGGCGCATGTGGACTTCACCACCCTGGCGCAAGCAGGCCAGGCGGCCGGACTTGAGTTGACCGGCTTTACGAATCAAATGAGTTTTCTGATCGGCCTGGGCGCCGAACAGTTCCTGGAGTCGCTGCAGCCGGAATCGGCGGAGTTTTATGCCGCCCTCCACCTCCTGCGACCGGAAGGAATGGGGCGGACGTTCAAAGTGCTGGTGCAACATACGGGCATGGAGAAGCCCGAACTGGACGGGTTGAGATTCAAGCCGTTCTTCGGATCGATTTTGGCGGCTCGTTCCGCCGCATAAGGAACCGGCAGGACGACACCCGATTGTGACGACCGCCGTGAGAGGGTTTTCGTTTCACGCTTCCTGGACAAACCATGGGTAACGAAGCCGCACCGCTGAATTACATCCCGATCCTGATTTTTATCGTGATCGCCTTTGCGTTCGGCGCTGTGCAGATTCTGTTGGGACGTATCGTCCGGCCGAGCCGGCCCTATCGCGCCAAGCTCGCGCCGTATGAAAGCGGCAGCCCGTTGTTCTCGGACGCGAAAATACAATTTCCGATTCGCTATTACATCATCGCGATGCTGTTCGTGATCTTTGATATCGAAATCGTGTTCATGTTTCCCTGGGCCGTGGCATTCAAGAAGTTGGGGTTGGTAGGGTTAGTGGAGATGGTGGTGTTTATCGGTATCCTGATCGTCGGGTTCTGGTACGCATGGAAAAAGGGCGCATTGGAGTGGGACTGACTGGCGTACGACGTGGCACGGCACACGTGAGAAAGGCAGGCCTATAAAATTCCTGCCTTCCAATTCACGAATCACCGGTCACGTTTCACGGGGTTGATATGAGCTTTTTAGAGCGGCAGCTGGATGCAAATATTCTGACGACGAATCTCGATGCCTTCGTCGGCTGGGCGCGCAAGTCTTCGTTGTGGCCGATGACGTTCGGGTTGGCCTGTTGCGCCATCGAAATGATCGCCAGCGTGTCTTCACGCTATGACATCGATCGGTTCGGCGCCGGCGTGTTCCGGGCCTCGCCCCGCCAATCGGATCTCATGATCGTGGCCGGCACGGTATCCCGGAAGATGGCTCCCGTCATTCGTCGCATTTACGACCAGATGGCTGAGCCGCGCTACGTCATTTCCATGGGGTCCTGCGCGACCTCCGGCAACCATTACAACAGTTATGCCGTCGTACAGGGCGTCGACCAGATCGTGCCGGTCGACGTGTATATTGCCGGCTGCCCTCCTCGACCGGAGGCGTTGATCGACGGGCTCTTAAAGTTGCAGCAAAAAATTCAGCGCGAAAAGATTTTCGTAAAGTAACCGGCTCCTTTCATCATGCAACCGCTGCTTGAACGACTCATGACCACCTTTCCCGACGCCGTCCGCGGCGTGGAGGTGGATGCCGCTCGAAACGAAGTGACCGCCCGTGTGTCCGCGGCACGGATCGTCGACGTCGCGCGCTGGCTGCACGACACACCCGAGGCCGCGTTCGATCACATCACCGATATTTGCTCGGTAGACTATCCGAACGATACGGAACGGTTTGAAGTCATTTACCAGTTATTGTCGCTCGCACATCGGCGGCGCATCAGACTCAAAGTGCGCATTACCGAAGACCATCCGGAAGTCGCCTCCGTGACCGGCATTTGGAAGGGCGCGGATTTCATGGAGCGCGAAGTCTACGACCTGATGGGGATTACCTTCGTCGGGCACCCGGACCTCAGGCGCATTCTCCTGCCGGAAGACTATGGAGAAGGCCACCCTTTGCGGAAAGATTTTCCCGCGGAAGGGCGAGGCTGGCGCAGTTCGTTTCCGTTTATTCCCCGGTTGGACGAGGCGCCGGAAGAGCAATCAGCAGAGGGAGAAATCCCCGAATCGGAAAAACAAGTCTATCGGGCAACCGAGCAGCCGAGCAGCACACGGCGGCGGGAAGAACTCCTCCTGAACATGGGCCCCCAGCATCCCAGCACACACGGTGTACTACGGGTGGTGTTGGAACTGGATGGCGAGCGGATCGTCAAAGCCACTCCCGATCTCGGCTATCTCCATCGCGGCGTCGAAAAGCTGGCGGAATGCCTCCACTACATGCAGGTCATCCCCCACACCGACCGGCTCGATTACGTCTGCGCGATGACGAATAACTACGCCTATGTGCGCGCCGTGGAAAAGCTGCTCGACATCACGGTACCGGAACGGGCGGAGTATATCCGCACCGTCGTCGCCGAGATGCAGCGCATCATCGGCCATCTGTTCTGGCTCGGCACCCAGGCGCTCGACATCGGCGCCATGACCGTCTTCTTTTGGACGTTTCGCGAGCGCGAAATCCTTCTGGACATGTTCGAGAAGTTGTGCGGCGCGCGTCTGACGCTGAACTATTACCGCATCGGCGGAGTCGACAGCGATTTCACGCCCGATCTGGTCACGCGCCTGAAGGCCTTCCTGCACACGTTTCCGGACAAGGTCAATGAATACAATCAGCTGCTGATGTCCAACCGCATCTGGGTCGGGCGCACGAAAGACATCGCGGTGATCTCAGCCGAAGACGCCATCAATTTCGGCCTCACCGGCCCGACACTGCGCGGGTCCGGCGTCGACTATGACATCCGCAAATATGAGCCCTACGGCGCCTACGACAAGGGCGAATGGGAAGTGCCCGTCGGCAAACGGGGTGATACGTACGACCGCTACTGGGTCCGCATGGAGGAAATGCGGCAGAGCGCCCGGATCATCGCCCAGTGTCTGGATCAGATGCCGGAAGGTCCGATCATGGCGGATGTGCCGCATGTGATCCCTCCGCCCAAGGCGAAGGTCATGCGCGACATGGAGAGCCTGATTCACCACTTTATTATTTTCACCCAGGGTTTCAAGCCGCCGAAGGGCGAAACCTACTGCGGCACCGAAGTCCCGAAAGGGGAGCTCGGGTTTTTCATCGTCAGCGACGGCAGCCCCCGCCCCTATCGGCTCAAGATTCGCGCCCCCTCCTTCATTCACATGGGCGCATTCGACCATATGGCGCGCGGGTATCTGATTTCAGACATCATCACGATCTTCGGCACCTACGATATCGTGATGGGAGAATGTGACCGATGAGGCGCATGAGCCAGGTGCCCGGAGTGCTCGCGGAACGCGCGGTCTAAGCAGACCCCCGTTAAACGCTCCGAGGACGTCCAACTTGGACCTCACCGTAACTGGCAGCGTGGAGTGAGAGAGATGCTGAAAGAAAAATATCAGGCGGAAATCGACGAGATCCTGTCTCGTTATCCGGTGAAGCGATCCGCGCTCTTGCCCCTGCTCTACTTGGCGCAGCGCGAGGAGGGTTATGTCACCGAGGCCGCCATGCAGGAAATTGCGGGCATCTTGAAGCTGACCCCGCCGCAGGTGTATGAGACGGCCACGTTTTACACGATGCTGAACCTGAAGCCGGTGGGAAGGTTCCACCTGCAGGTCTGCAAATCGTTGATGTGCGCCCTGGTCGGCTCAGATACCGTCATCGGGTGGATCGGCACCAAGCTCGGCATCAAGCCGGGCGAAACGACCCAGGACAAACTATTCACGCTCAGTATCGTCGAATGCCTGGCCGCGTGCGGGACCGGCCCGATGATGCAAGTGAATGACGATTATTACGAGCGACTGACGGAAGAGAAATTAGACCGCATTCTGGCGGATTTGCGGCAGACAGGCACCTGCTCGCTGAAAACCGGGCCGTTCATGTGGCCGGAACCGGCCGCGGCAAAGTCGGGGGCCTAACCCGCCCTCGTTTGCGATTCGCTCAAAGGAGACTGCTCGCGTGTCACGTTCCATGAGATGGCCTGTATGAAAACGTACGAACCGATTCTGCTCAAGAACATGATTCAGCCGGGGTATGCCGGCTCGCTGCCGGAATATGAGCGCGCGGGCGGATACCAGGCGTTGCGGAAGGTGCTGGGAAAAGTCACCCCCGCCGAGGTGACCGCCGTCGTCATGAAGTCCGGCTTGCGTGGACGCGGCGGAGCCGGATTCCCAACCGGCGTGAAGTGGGGATTTTTGCCCAAGGATTATCAGGGGCCCCGTTACCTCTGTTGCAATGCCGACGAGAGCGAGCCGGGGACGTTCAAAGATCGCCAGCTGATTGAGCGCGATCCGCATCAATTGCTCGAAGGCATGTTGTTGGCCTGCTACGCCATCGGCGCAGCCAGTTCCTACATCTATATTCGCGGTGAGTTTGTCCTGGGAGCCAAGATTCTCGAAGCCGCCATCAAGGAAGCGCGCGCCGCAGGCTATGTCGGCAAGAATATCCTGGGCACCGGTGTCTCGATCGACATCTGGGTCCATCGCGGAGCCGGCGCCTATATTTGCGGTGAAGAGACGGCCCTGCTGGAATCGTTGGAAGGCAAACGCGGTCTTCCTCGCGTCAAGCCGCCATTCCCGGCCACGCACGGTCTCTACAATAAACCGACGGTCGTGAACAACGTCGAAACCCTCGCCAATCTGCCGCATATCATGAATCGCGGCGCCGAATGGTTTGCCTCGATCGGGTCTCCGCCGAAAAGCACCGGCACACGAGTCTTTTGCGTGAGCGGTCACGTGGCGCGACCCGGCAACTACGAAGTGCCGATGGGCATTACGTTTCGTGAGTTGATCTATGAACAGGCCGGCGGCATGCGGTCGGACAAGAAACTCAAGGCCTTTATTCCAGGAGGCGCTTCCGCGCCCTTTCTCACACCCGATCACCTGGACGTCAAACTGGATTTCGAATCGGTGGCGCTGGCCGGATCGATGCTGGGGTCGGGCGGTGTGACAGTCATGGAAGAGGGCACCGATATGGTCTGGGCTGCGCTGCGCCTGATGGAATTTTTCTATCATGAGTCCTGCGGCAAGTGCAGTCCCTGCCGGGAAGGCAGTTCCTGGCTCGTTCAGATCATGCGCCGGATCGTCAACAAACGCGGGCGGATGGAAGACCTTGAAACCCTGACCGACCTGTGTAAAAACATCGCCGGCCGGACTGTCTGCGCATTCGGTGACGCTGAGGTGTCTCCGATTTTGAGCACACTCAAACATTGGCGGCACGAGTACGTCACCATGATTCATGCGGCCGAGGCCGCCAACTTGATCCGGCCGGAACCGGCAGGAGCGAAACATTGACGTCTCTCGTGTCACGTTGCACGAATAACGGCCATTATGCCTGATCAAAAACCAGAAACCGTTCGGCTGACCATCGACGGGACCACCGTCGCCGTTCCCAAAGGCACGCTTGTGATTGAAGCGGCGCGTCGCGTCGGCGTGATGATTCCGCATTTCTGCTATCACCCCAAGTTGAAGCCGGATGCGAACTGCCGCATGTGCCTGGTCGAAGTCGAAAAGATGCCGAAGCTGCAAACTGCCTGCAGCACGCCGGTGGCCGAAGGCATGGCCGTGCGAACCGCCACGACCACGGTGGACGATGCGCACAAGTCGGTGCTGGAATTCATTCTGGCGAACCATCCGCTCGATTGTCCGGTCTGCGACCAGGGCGGCAAGTGCGACCTTCAAGACTTCTCGCATCAATACACACCGACGACCAGCCGGTTCACGGAAACCAAGCGCATCTTTCAGAAAGAGTACTTCAGCCCGCTCATCGAAACGCAGATGAACCGTTGCGTGCAGTGTTTGCGCTGCGTCCGCTATTGCGACGAAATCATGGACGTCAAGGCCCTGGCGCCCGTCGGCCGCGGGACGATGACGGAAATCAAACATTTCGGCCCGCATGAACTCGACTGCGAATTCTGCGGCGGCTGCATCCAGATCTGCCCGGTCGGCGCCATCACGAGCCGGCTGTCCATGTATGAATATCGGCCCTGGATGCTCAAGCGGGCCGATACGATCTGCACCTTCTGCGGCGACGGCTGCCGCATCACGGTCCAGACCAAAGGAAACGAACTCATTGAAGTGAATTCGTCGCACGGCGCCGGACGGAACAATGGCGACCTCTGCGCCCGCGGCTTCTTCGGGTTCCATGCAAGCACCCATGCCGATCGCCTGACCCATCCCTTGATCCGACGCGACGGCGTCTTGGTGCAAGCCACGTGGGAAGACGCATTGGAATATGTCGCCGAACAGGCCCTCCGGGTGAAGCTGGCCAACGGCCCGGATGCGTTCGGAGGGCTCATCAGCTCCCGCTGCACCAACGAAGACCTTTACGTATTCCAGAAGTTCATGCGCCAGGTGATCGGCACCAATCGAATCGATAGCAGCGCGCGGTATGGCCATCTGAGCGGGGTGGGAGCACTACAACGGGTGCAAGGGACCCACCGCTGGACCATCGCGTTCGAAGATATTGTGGCCGCCAACGCCTTACTGCTGGTCGGCACCAACATCACGGAGACCAGCCCTATTACCGGCCTCAAGGTCAAAGAAGCCGTGAAGAAGCGCCAGGCGAGTCTGGTCACGATTGAGTCGCTGGAACCGGCCGTCGACACATTGAGCAATATCGCGAACCTGGCCACGCAACATTTCTCTGCCCATCCTGCGCAGATCGGTAATAACGTCTTGGGCCTCATCAAGGCCGTCATTGATGGCAACCTGGTGGACGCAGGCCTGGCTGAGCAATCGCCGGCCTTCGTGCAACGGCTATCCGCCGCTACGCAACAGATTTCCTGGGACACACTCGAAACCGCCACCGGCCACACCCGCGCACAATGGGCGGAGACCGCCAAACTTCTGGCCGCGGCCAAACGCGTCGTGATCCTCGTGGGCAACGGCGTCCTGCGCCATCCCGGCGGAGAAGGCACGACCACGAATCTCCTGGATCTCCTGATCCTGCTGGGCAAACTCAATCAACCTGGGTGCGGGCTTGGACCGCTGGCCGAAGAAAACAACGATCAAGGCGCAGTCGAAATGGGCGCCGTGCCTGAGTTCCTCCCCGGCCCGGCCCCGCTCAATGACCAAGCCGCGAGGGACCGTCTGGCATCGCTGTGGCGCGAGGAGCTTCCCCGCACACCCGGCATCTCGTTGACCGAGATGCTTGCCGCCGCCAATAGCGGCTCTCTGAAGGCCATGTTTGTGGTGGGAGAGAATCCGATTGGCACCTTACCGACCGGGGCGAAGGCGAAAGAGGCTCTCGGCAAACTGGAACTGCTGGTCTGCCAGGAACTCTTTCTCACGGAAACAGCGGCGATGGCCCACGTGGTGCTTCCCGCCTGCTCCTATATGGAAAAGGATGGCACCTTCACCAATTCCGAGGGGCATGTGCAAGCCGTTCGTCAGACGATCAATCCGATCGGCGACAGTCGACCCGATTGGGAAATGTTGTCCGCGATTTCCGTCTTGATGGGCTCGCCACTTGAATATGGCGATGCGCGGGAGATTCTGAAAGAAATTCGCAGCGTCATCCCTGGTTATGGCCTGCTAGGACCGACACCCACTTCACCCAAGGTGGACCAGCCCATACTGAGCCGCTATCTGGCGGAAGACGCCTCGACCGACATGGCAAGCCGGTATGCTCTGCGACAGGCGCCGAAATCCAGCGAGACGTCGTTGACGCTGCTGTTCACTCAGACCCTGTTCCACTCAGGCAAACTGTCCACCCATTCCAAGGGACTCCTGCAATTGCAGCAGGAGGGGTTCTTGTCTCTCAATCCGGTGGATGCGGCCAAAGTCGGGGTGGCGGACGGCGAAAAAGTGACCGTCTCGAACGCACGCGGCTCCATCACCACAATCGCGAAGATTCGCGAGCGTGTGCCGGCCGGCCTGGTGTGGTTTCCTGAACATTTCGACGGCGAGGCCAAACAACTCGCTGAATGGACGATTGATCCCCGGACTCAAATCCCCTATTTTAAGCTCGCGCACGTGTCTCTGGCGAAGGTCTCGTAGGACGGGACGAGGAGTATTGCTGTTATGGAAATCGGATTACGACTGGCGGTGTCGTTAGCTCAAATCGCCGCGGTAATGGGAGTGGTGATGCTGACCGTCATGATTCTGACCCTCGCAGAGCGAAAAGTGCTCGGCTGGATGCAGGATCGCATGGGCCCGATGGAAGTCGGCCCCTACGGCGTGCTTCAACCGATCGCCGACGGATTGAAACTGTTCTTCAAGGAAGACATCATTCCGGCCGGGGCGAACAAGTTCCTCTTTACCTTGGCGCCTATTCTCGCCCTGGTGCCTGCCATGATCGGGTTCGCTGTCATTCCATTCGGCCCGACCATGACTATCGAGCTGTTCGGCATGCAGGTCAAGCCGTTCGTCATCAGCGATATCAACATCGGCATTCTCTATATTCTGGCCTTTGCCTCTATCGGCGCCTACGGCATCATCCTCGGCGGCTGGTCCTCCAACAGCAAGTATTCCCTCCTCGGCGGACTGCGTTCCGCCGCGCAGGTCATCAGTTACGAGTTGAACGTCGGGCTCGCGATCGTAGGCGTCATCCTCCTGTCCGGCTCGCTGAGCCTGGTGAAGATCACCGAGGCGCAGGCCGGAGGGTTTTGGAACTGGTTCATCATCGCCATGCCGTTCCCCCAGATTTTTGCTTTCGTCGTGTATGTCATTTCGTCGGTGGCGGAAACGAACCGCGTGCCCTTCGACCTTCCCGAAGCGGAAAGCGAACTGGTGGCGGGATTCTTCACGGAATACAGTGGCATGCGCTTCGCGTTTTTCTTCATTGCGGAATACGCGAACATGATCCTGGTGTCCTGCGTCGCCGCGGCGCTCTTTTTGGGCGGCTGGAATGCCCCCTACCCCGGCACGATTCTCGGGCACCTCGGACTGGATGCCCTGGCCTGGATTGAAAATGTCGTCTGGTTCGCCGCCAAGGTCTACTTCTTCCTGTTCCTGTTCTTCTGGTTGCGGGCCACATTGCCCCGCCTGCGGTACGACCAGCTCATGCGGTTCGGATGGAAGGTGATGTTGCCCATCGCCCTCGGCAACATTGTCTTGACGGCCATCGCCGCCTATTTCTTCCCGCGGTAACGGAGCGAGATGAACGTCGCCATCACGGCACAGCCTAAGCGGAAACCGTCGTTCAGCGACTGGCTGAAAACGCTGACCTTCTATGAACTGCTCGTGGGCATGAAGGCCACGCTGAAGCACCTACTCAATTACAAGCCGATCACGCTACAGTATCCGCATGAGAAGCGACTCCTCCCCGAGAATTATCGCGGGATGCTGGCCTTGTTGCGGTATGACGACGGGACGGAAAAGTGCGTCGGGTGCGACCTGTGCGAGGCCGCCTGCCCCTCGCGTGTGATCCGGGTCGTCAGCGGTGAAGTGCCGGGAGAACCGACAAAGCGGTACTCCAAAGAATACTACATGGATATGACGCGATGCCTCTTCTGCGGCCTCTGCGTCGACGCCTGTCCCGTGGATGCCCTGGGCATGACTCGCGAATTCGAATGGGCGGTATACGACAAGCGCCAACTCCATCTCAATAAGCAGCAGCTGCTCGCTATCGGCGATCGCGCCTATCCCGTCCGGGAAAAGCGCCTCGAGCTGCAGCACCCGAACGTGGCGTTTTTTAACGTGACGTTCAAGCATCTCCCGCAAAAGGAGAACTAGGCCTTCCGCCTCGTCCTCCGTGCTGGCCCCCCACACAGAGACGAAGGAGGCAAACAGGCTGCCACCGGGCAGAGAGCCAGGGCGACAGGGGGCAGGGGTTTCAGTTGATTCGGACGAGATAACGGACGCATGGATCACATTTTCTTCTTTTATTTTGCTGCGGTGATCGCCACCACTTCCGTGCTGGTGGTTGCCTTGCGCAACCCGGTGTACAGCGCGCTGGCGTTGCTGATCATGTTCTTCCATGTCGCGGGACTGTACGTGACCCTCCACGCGGAGTTCCTGGCCGCAGTCCAGATCGTCGTCTATGCCGGCGCCATTCTGGTGCTCTACCTGTTTGTCGTCATGCTCCTGAGCATCAAGTCTGAAGAGCGCTATCACAACCAACTGCCCGTCGCAGGACTCCTGGGCGTGATGCTGTGCACGGAAATTATCTTGTTGCTGATTCAATCACGGACGGCTGCTTCCGCCCAGGCGGTCCCCGCGGACCCCGTCACGGGATCAGGCAATACGGAAATGGTCGGGGAAGCCTTGTACTCAACCTATTTGTTTCCCTTTGAAGTCGCCTCGTTGATCCTGCTTGTCGCGATGATCGGGGCCATTATTCTGGCGAAAAAAGATATCAACGAACAGGTTCAGCAATAACCGGTACTGTCATGACTGTTCCCTTATCCTACTATCTGGTCCTGAGCGGGTTTGTGTTTCTCACCGGCGTGGTGGGCGTGCTAATCCGGCGGAACATCATTGTGATCTTGCTGTCGGTCGAGCTGATGCTGAATGCCACCAACATCAACTTCGTGGCCTTTTCGGAATATTTTCACAATGTCGCGGGACAGGTCTTCGTGTTCTTCGCCTTGACCGTGGCAGCGGCGGAAGTGGCGGTGGGTCTGGCGATCATTATCGCCCTTCACCGGACCAATTCGTCCATCTATATCGACGACTTGAATTTATTGAAACGGTAGACCAAACGTACCAACCATGATGTACGCGCTGATCCCATTGCTACCCTTGTTCTCCTTTCTGATCGTCGGCATCGGCGAACAGTGGATCAAGGACCGCGCGCATCTCGTCGCCGTTCCAGCTATGGTGGGCTCGTTCCTACTGTCGCTCATGGCCTTGCATGATGTCGCCACCGGCCAGGCCGTCAATGTCACCCTTTACACCTGGCTGACCTCGGGCAATCTCGATATTCACATCGGCATTTCCATCGATCGCCTGACCGCCGTCATGCTGATCCTGGTCACCACCGTCAGCACGCTGGTGCACATCTATACGATTGGCTATATGCATGGCGAGCCGGGCTACGCCCGCTTCTTCGCTTATATCGCCCTCTTCACCTTCTCGATGTTGATGCTGGTGATGGCGGACAACCTGCTGCAGTTATTCGTGTTCTGGGAAGCGGTCGGACTCTGCTCCTATCTCCTGATCGGCCATTGGTATGAACGGGCGAGCGCCTGCGCTGCCGCAACGAAGGCCTTCCTTGTCAACCGCGTCGGCGATTTTGGGTTCATCCTCGGCCTGTTCCTCGTCTGGTACTCCTTCGGCTCGCTCGACTATGCCACGGTCTTTGCGCAAGCAGGGCAATTGGCGTCCAAGACAACGAACCTTCTCGGCCCGTTCGGCGGCACCTGGGATGTTTCGGTGATGACGATGATCTGCCTTCTGCTCTTTACCGGAGCCGTCGGCAAATCTGCACAGGTCCCGCTGCATGTCTGGCTTCCCGACGCGATGGAAGGACCGACGCCGATTTCGGCTTTGATCCATGCCGCCACCATGGTCACGGCAGGCGTCTTTATGGTCGCGCGATTGGCCCCGCTGTACAACCTGTCGCCCACCGCCATGACGGTCGTCGCACTGGTCGGCGCGCTCACGATGATGCTCGGCGCAACCATCGCCCTAACCCAGACGGACATCAAACGTGTGGTCGCTTATTCGACGATGAGCCAGCTCGGGTACATGGTCATGGCTTGCGGTTTAGGAGCCTACAGCGCCGGCATGTACCATCTGCTCACCCATGGGGCCTTCAAGGCACTTCTCTTTTTGGGCTGCGGCTCGGTCATCATCGCGCTGCATCACGAACAGGACATGCGTCACATGGGCGGCCTGAAAGACAAACTGCCGGTCACCTATTGGACCTTCCTCGTGGGCTCACTGGCATTGGCCGGGTTCCCGCTGACCGCCGGCTTCTTCAGCAAGGACGATCTGCTGGTCTCCTCCTGGTCGGCCGGGCCTCTGGGTCAGGTCCTCACCATTTGCGGATTGGTGACGGCCGGTTTGACCGCCTTCTATAGTTTCCGGTTGGTGTTCGTCACCTTCTGGGGCAAGTCCCACGTCGATCCGCACCATGCAGGGCATGTTCACGAGCCGTCGACGACGATGACCGCGCCGTTGATGGTGCTGGCCGTCCTGAGTATCGTCGCGGGCTATCTCGGCATCCCGGCGTTTCTGGAACCGGTCTTCCATGGGGAAGGCGCAGGCGCCCATCACGAAGGCAGCGCCGCCTTGAGCATCATGGCGCTGGCGACGCTCATGGGCCTGACGGGAATCGGCGCGGCCTACTACCTGTATGTGCTGAATCCCGGCTTGCCGGATCGCCTCGCGCAACAGTGGCGGGCGGCCTACGAGTTGTCGTTGCACAAGTGGTATATCGATGAAGCCTACGACCGCTCCTTTGTCCGTCCGACGCTGTCGGCCGCACAGGGGTTGTGGAAACATGTCGATGTGGCCATCATCGATGGCGCCGTCAATGGAGTCGCCCGTGCGGTTGCCTGGGGCGGCTGGTTGATCCGTCTGACACAGAGCGGCCAGACACAACATTACGCCCTGGGCATGACATTGGGCGCGGTGGTCATCTTGACGGTGTATTTACTGCTGTAGTTGAAAGCGAGTGGAATCCCTGACGCCCGGTAGGCTGTCTTAGGCTTCGTGTTTCAGTTGTGGAGTAGATTTTCGTGACGTCGTTTCCCTGGTTGAGCCTCATCGTATTTTTCCCGTTGATCGGAGCGGTGCTCTGCTTCCTGGTCAAGGCTGAGTCGTCGCGTTGGGTGGCGCTCGGCTTCACCGTCGGCAATTTCCTCATCTCCTTGCCGCTCTGGTGGTTGTTCGACAGCTCCACCGCCAACATGCAGTTCGTGGAACGGGCTTCCTGGATCAGTTCTCCGCCGGTGAACTATAGCCTGGGCATGGATGGCATCAGCTTTCCGCTGGTGCTGATGACCACCTTCCTCATGCCGTTTTGCGTCACCGTGTCCTGGACGGCCATCGAGAAGCGCGTGCAGCTGTTTATGTCCATGCTTCTCGTCATGGAAGCGGCCATGGTGGGCGTGTTCGTGGCGCTCGACTTCGTGCTCTTCTACGTGTTCTGGGAAGTCATGCTGATTCCGATGTATCTGCTCATCGGCGTCTGGGGCGGTCCGAATCGCCTGTACGCAGCCATCAAGTTCTTCCTCTACACGCTGGCTGGGAGTCTGCTCCTGCTTGTCGCCATCCTGGCGTTGTACTTCCAGGGCGGGCATACGTTCGATATCCTTGAACTCAGCCGCGGGACCTATGGCGCGTCGCTCCAGATGTGGCTGTTCCTGGCCTTCTTCGCCGCCTTCGCGGTCAAGGTTCCGATGTTTCCGTTCCATACCTGGCTGCCGGACGCGCACGTAGAGGCTCCCACGGCGGGCAGCGTCATTCTGGCGAGCGTGTTGCTGAAAATGGGCACCTACGGATTCCTCCGCTTCACGTTGCCGATGCTTCCCGACGCCACGGTGGCCTTCACCAAACCAATGATCGCCCTGTCGATCGTGGCCATCATCTATGGGGCCTACATGGCGCTGGCGCAGTCGGATATCAAGAAGCTGATTGCGTACTCCAGCGTCAGTCACATGGGCTTCGTAACGCTGGGCATCTTCGTGCTGAACATCCAGGGCATCGAAGGGGCGGTCATGCAGATGGTCAACCACGGCATCACCACCGGGGGCTTGTTCCTCTGCGTGGGAATCATCTACGAGCGGACTCATAGCCGCCAGATTCTGGACAACACCGGACTGGCCGGTCCCATGCCGCGTTACGCCATGTTCCTGATGATTTTTGCCCTGTCCTCCTTGGGACTTCCGGGCACCAACAGTTTCGTCGGCGAATTCCTCGTTTTGGCCGGCACCTTCGTCTGGAGTCAGTTTGCGACGGCCTTCGCCGCATTGGGCGTGATCCTGGCCGCTGCCTATATCCTCTGGCTCATGCAACGGGTTGTGTTCGGGACGCCCGCACCGGCGCATCGCGCACATCTCCTGGACCTGAATGCGAGAGAGACCGCCACGCTTGTTCCCTTAATTGTGCTGGTCTTCGTGCTGGGCATCTTCCCGAATCCGCTGTTGACCCGTATGCATGCCAGCGTGACGAATCTCTTGAACGCACAAAAGGCTCCCGCATATGCGACTGCGCCGCAGCAACCTGCGCTCCCGCAACCGGCAGCAACGATGGCGGCCATGTCTTCCTCATCTTCTGAACAGGCAGCGGCACGATGACTTTTCCACTCCAAGATCTCCTGGCCATTCTTCCCGAACTGATCGTCATCGGTACGGCCTGCCTCATTCTGGCATTAGACCCGATCCTGGGAGCAGACAAAAAGGACATCCTCGCCTGGCTGACGCTGGGCGCTCTGGCGATGTGCATGGGCCTGCCTTCGTCCCACCTGACCGGTCAAACCTATGCCTTCAGTAATCTGGTGGTGATCGATTCGTACGGCGCCTTCTGGAAGCTGTTGTTGTATATCGTCACCGGCCTGACCGTTCTCCTCTCACTGGCCTACCTCAAAGCCGAGCGACTCAGTATCGGCGAATATTACGGCTTCATTCTGCTGGCCTTGGTCGGGATGATGGTCATGGTGTCCGGCGCCGACCTGCTGACCATTTATCTCGGCACCGAGTTGATGTCCCTCTCCCTCTATGTGATGGCCGGATTGAAGAGAACGGAAGCCCGCTCGCTGGAAGCGTCAGCCAAGTACTTTGTGCTGGGAGCCTTTTCTTCCGGCGTCTTGCTGTACGGAATCTCTCTGCTGTTCGGCCTGGCCGGCAGCACCAGGTTGTCGGTGATCGCCGAGGCGATCACCACGCACGGCACTGCCAATCCGATGTTGTCGCTGGCACTCGTGCTCCTGGCCGTCGGGTTCGGATTCAAGCTAGCGGTGGTGCCCTTTCATATGTGGACGCCGGACGTCTACCAAGGAGCTCCGACCTCCGTCACCGCCTTTATGGCCGTGGCGTCCAAAGCCGCCAGTTTCGGCGCGTTCCTCCGGGTGTTCGTGGAAGGCTTGGGCGGCGCGAGTGCCGATTGGTCAGTCCTGTTCACCATCATCTGTCTCGCCACCTTGGCGTTAGGAAATCTGGTCGCCATCGTACAGACGAGCATCAAACGTATGCTGGCGTACTCCAGTATTGCCCACGCCGGGTACGCCCTGATCGGTGTCGTCGTGGCAGCCCGTCACAGCGGCGAAGGGACGTCCAGCGGGTTCGCCAGCGTCTTACTGTATATCGCCGTCTATTCCTTCATGACCCTGGGAGCCTTTGCCTTGGTCGGCATGTTGCGCAAAGAAGGACAGGAGAGCGAGAACATCGAGGATTATGCCGGACTGGCCAAACGCGAACCGCTGGCGGCGTTTTTCATGCTCGTGTTTCTGGTCTCGCTGGCCGGCATTCCCCCGACCGCTGGATTTATCGGCAAGTTCTATATTTTCATGGCCGCCGTGAACGGCGGCATGACCTGGCTGGCGGTCGTCGCGGTCATCTTCGCCGCTATTTCCGCCTTCTATTACTTGCGGATTGTGATGGTGATGTACATGCGCGAGCCCGAGGGCGCCGCCGCTGCTCACTCGCGGCTGGAAACCTCCCCCGCGCTGTCCTTTGTCCTGGCCTGTGCCCTTGCCGGCGTCGTCTTTCTCGGTCTCTTCCCCAACGGCCTGTGGTCGCTGGCCACCCATGCGGCACCGTTGCTGAAATAGCCTCCAGGCGCAGGGGTCACGCCACATTGACCGGCGCCTCGATTTCCCGATGATGTGCCACCGTGCCTTGTCCGGCTCCTCTCAACGATCCGAAGCATTCACCACTCTGCACTGAGTCTGAATCGCGCGGTCTGCATGACTGAACTCACATTTCTCTCCAACGTGTTCGACACCTTTCGACGTCGCGGCTGTCCCAGTCTGGCAGCTTCGTTGGCGTTCTACTCGATCCTCTCCCTCTTCCCGATGGTCTTCCTGCTGCTCTACGGCATCAGTTTCATCGTGAGCCAGGATGTGATCGGCTACCAGTTTCTGCTCGGGTTTCTGAAAGGATTCCTCCCCAGCATGGGCGAACGGCTGGCCAAGGATATCCGGCGGGTGGCTGAGCAGGAGGAAGTGCGATGGGCCGTTTTTCTGGCCTTTGGATGGTTCAGCGCGCTGGTGTTCTACGAATTGGACTATGCCATGAACACCGTGTTCGGCACGGCAGCCAAACGGCATCCATTAATTTCCACGCTGGTCGCCGTCGCCCTGATCTGGATGCTGGGGTTTCTGACGCTCATCTCCTTCGTGGCCACGCAGGCCATCGAGCTACTCACTACCTATGCGCCGCGCTTCCTCGGCATGAACCTGGTGGCAATCGCGGCCCATGACTTCCTCATCACCTATACGTTGCCATTCCTGCTGGCCTTCGCCTCCGTCACCTGTTTGTACCGCTTTCTTCCTCACCAGCGGCCAACCTGGCGCGAAGCGACGATCGGCGGCGCGGTATTCAGTCTCCTCTGGGTCTCCGCCAAGGTCCTCTTCGTCACCTATTTGGAAGACGCGGCCGTCTACACGCAACTGTATGGTTCACTGCTCGAGGTGGTCTTGTTATTGCTGTGGGTCTACTACTCATCGGCACTCGTCCTCCTGGGAGCCGTGGTGACCTACGAATGCCAATGCCGACGCCCAGCCCTCCTCGACGAGTCGGCGACGCTTCCCGGATGAGTCACGCGGGTTGAGGTCTCATATGCCTCAGTGGATGGCTATTTATGCGGAATGTGAAGGAAGGAAACCGTCCGGTTACGAAGAAGACTTGCCAAGTCCCGACGGATGGTGTTGCTCGATAAAATGTCCGATAGATGCGCGCGTCACCAGTCCCAGCAATTGACCATCCTGGACCACAACCAGTCGTTCGGCCCCCACCGCTATCATCTG
>CAADGJ010000128.1 GCA_900696505.1 uncultured Nitrosospira sp. | reverse complement strand
TTTGCGCATCCTGCGGGAGGTGCCGACGCCAGCAAGGCACTTGGGTTGCTCATGTGCTCTCATGCAAAAACGGTTGTGCCGTAGGCCGCTAGGCTTCTTGCGCGGCGACCCCTTTCTTGTACAGTCCATACACGTAGACGGGAATGTGGAGCTCTTTCAGGGCCTGCTGGAGCAAGGGATACACCTTTTCCCATTCCAACCCCCCCACTCCCGTGGCCAGACGAGGGAGCGCCAGGCTCTTCACCTGATGCTCCTGCAGTTCCTTTTTCAGCGCCTGCAGCGCATGATTGACGTTGGGGAGTGTCGCCTTGCCAGGATGATCCTGTTCGGTGGCCGGCGGCTCCTGCGTAAATAAATTGATGATGACGGGAGAGTTCGGGCCTTTCCACGACCAGGCGCCGCCCGGTTTGGGATTGTAGGTCTGGCAGTAATGGCGAAAATCTTTGTACATGCCCGGCCACTGCTCGCGAAGTGCCAACGCCAAACCCTGCTTGAAATTGTCGTGGGGAGCGATACCATGCGCGATCGCGCCGGCGGTGGATAACAGAATGTCTCCGCTTACTTCCTTGAGCATGACCGATGCCTCCTTGATTGAGTAAAAGATCTGTTTATCACATAAGACTGTGCCCTCTTCAATCAATGGATTCATAGAAATAAATTTTTCCACGCTATAAGGGCGACTACTTTGATCGCCGACCACAGGACGCTGCCATAGCAGGAGGAACGACATGGAGAGGTATCGAATCAAGCCCGGTTGCCGTCCATCACTCAAACGGTTTGATCCTGACGATACCGGGTCGTACAAAAAGAACGCGGCTGGGAAGGCCAAGGCCAAAACCGCCGCGGCCAAACATATCGCCACGCTCGATCAACTGCAGGAACGGCTGTACGCCAACCGCACACGGGCGTTGCTGATCATTCTGCAAGGCATGGATACGAGCGGAAAGGACGGCACGATTAAGCATGTCATGTCCGGTGTGAACCCGCAGGGCTGCCACGTGGCTTCCTTTAAAGCGCCGAGCGAGAAAGAACTCGAGCAGGATTTTCTGTGGCGGATTCATCAAGAAGTGCCAGCCAAGGGCTACATTGGCATTTTTAACCGGTCGCAGTATGAAGACGTATTGATCACACGTGTGCATGGTCTGGTGTCGAAGAAGGTCGTCACGCAGCGATTTAATCAGATCAATGAGTTCGAAGAGCTACTGGTCGAGAACGGCACGGTGATCATCAAGCTGTTCCTGCACATTTCCAAAGAGGAGCAGAAAGCGCGTCTCACCGAACGCATCTGTGATCCCGAGAAGCGCTGGAAATTCAGCGAGGGAGATTTGGAAGAGCGGAAGCTGTGGGACGACTACATGACAGCATTTGAAGACCTCATGGGGGCGACCAGCACCGAGGGGGCGCCCTGGTACATCGTGCCTGCGAATCGAAAATGGTACCGGAATCTGGTCGTGGCCGAGCTCGTGGTGCAGGCGCTTGCGGGGATGAAACTTTCCACGCCTCCAGCCCCCGAAGGCGTGAACTTCGATGGGCTCACCATCGACTAATGGCCATACGCGCCAGAGTCATCTGGCATCGTGTGCGGGGCTCGGCTACACTGGCGAGCCTGAATCGTGTGTCTACCTTAACCAGGAGCGTCGAGCATGCGAATGAAAGCGGCCTTTTTGATCGGCCTCGTCTCCAGCCTCGCTGCCCTACCCGCCTACGCGGGAGATTTCGAGGGCGTGATTCATATGAAAAACAGTCATGTGGATACCGGCACTTCTCGCGCCATGGATTGGTATCTCAAAGGCGACAGGGGGCGTGTGGAAACGATCAGGGAGGATGGCCAGGCCCATGTCATGCTGTTTAATGGCAAGACCAGGACGATGCAGATGGGGATGCCGGGACAGAAGTCTTATATGGAGATCAGCCTGGAGGGAGATCGTGGTGAACACCTCAACGAGCTGCTCGAATCCCAACGTGTCGAGCGAACCGGTAAGACTGAGAAGATTGCGGGATATACCTGTGAGGTGTGGAAGATCACCGATAAGGAAGAGCATCGCGCGAAGAGTGAACTCTGTGTGGCAAAAGGTTTTGGAAAAGCCGCGACGTTCTGGATCGACCCCAAGGAGGCCCGGCGGTCCTCTCAGCCTGGCTGGGTGAAGCAGTTGGCTGAAGAAGGAGGGTTCGGGCTTCGGAGTATCCAGTACGATGAAGCGGGCAAGGAATCCGGCCGCATGGAAGTGGTCAGTATTGAGAAGAAAACCTTGGACGCGAGCTTATTTGCGTTTCCCGCCGACTGGGCCAAGCACGACCTCTCCGGCTTTCAAGAACGGATGAAGGCCATGCGGGAGCAGAAAAGAGAAGGTGGGGCGGACGTCTCGAAGATGATCGAGGAGATGAAGAAGCGAAAGGCTGCACGTGGGACACCCGGCGAAGCTTCTGGCGGCGAGGAGCAGCCTCCGGATATGAAAGAGCTGATGAAGCAATTCGGCGAAGCGATGAAGAAACAGCAGTCGCAACCGCAGGGCGGGCAATAAGCGGCATGCCTGGGTCGAAAAGAGTGGCACATCAAATCGCGCAGGGAGGTGAATCCGATCCGTCTATGGCCGGCTCAGGAATTCGGCGTGAGCTCCGATGGAGGTGGACCTGGGAATTCCCCTTGTTGACAAGTTTTTTTGAGGGGCGTAGATAGGGGCTGCGGCCCATTTCGCTTGTCGCAAGTGGAAGACCGGACAGACCGCGCGGCTGCCATCTAGATCTTCCACACATTCCCGCAACAGAAGGGAGGGTAGACGATGACCGATACCACTCCACCTGGCCTGTACGGCCTGCCGAACTGAGGGCAGGTTTCTCGTCGTTTTTTTGCCAACCGGTTCTCCATCGCAAATGCCACAAGGCATTCCACGATGCGCTCATGCGTGTCCCGGCGTCATGCCACCGAGTGGAGGGCGAGGTTGACGATTTTTGAAGCGGTCATCAGACCGGTCGTGATCGCGAGTTCATCGGCGAGATGGCTTCTGCTATTGATCAACTCGGCGGGTCTTCTACGGGCCGCTACATAGACAGAGCGATCGGCGTCCTAAGCGCCACACACGGGCTCCCGTCACACACGGGAGCCCGTGTTGTATCGGGACTCTCCCGGCCACCGGGAACATGAGGAAAAATGACTAGGGCCGATTTTCCTGTTGACAGAGTTTTCTAACGAGCGTAAGAGGGAAATTGTAAGCTTCAAGGGCCGTGTTAACCGTGACGAGGCGATGGACAGTGCGCGCCTGTTCGGGAGACCTCGCCACTCCTCAACCGGGGAGGTCCACGCATGGAAGAACTTACGCCGCCGGACTAAAACGGCCCGCCGAGTTGAGGGCGGGCTGATCGTCGGTCGTGCAGACCGATCCTTCCCTGGCTTGTGTCTGATGGCACTATCCGTTTAAGGATAACAGCCAGCGCAAAGATGAAGGATTGAAGCCAAGCACGAGGCACACCAGAATCCTGGGAACATGCTTCCCCCGACGAACATCCTGATCATCCATCTTCTCGAACGGGTCTGGTCTGTCGGACAACCTATTTGACTGTAGGCGTCCCAAGCGCCAACCACGGGCGACCTCCCACCGCAGTGTAGGGTCGCCCGTGGCATTTTAAGCCGAGATAGCTGTGGACGGTCTTGCCCCTCTCCCCTTCCTTCGGCCTAACGCCTAACCAGATCTCATTCTTTGATGGTGTCTCTCTGCCTCCGCCCCATCGTGTGGGCCTAGCCAAGCTCGGATCATGCTCGATCGGCGTTTTGCCAAGAAAGGTGTTCGCACACCTTCTCGTTCGAAGTGTCGTCTCGTGACGTCCGCTCGGTGTAGGTCGGTAGCAGAGCAGAGTGCGTGCTCTGGCTGGTTGTGAGAGTTCGCCGACCGTGAGGTCAGATGCGGTCCGGAAAGTCGGAGACAATGCCGTCTACGCCTAATTCCCGCATGCGCCGGATCTCCGACCAATCGTTCACGGTATAGACGAATACTTGTCGGCCCAAGTCGTGGTAGGTCTGAAGCAGTGCGGGCGTGACCGTCGAATAGTGCAATCCGACGTGGGAGGCATTGAGGGCCACCACATCGGCCACAGGGTCGAGCGGGAGATGGCGATGTAGTAACACCATGATCTGTGCGGCGGGATCGGCTTGTCGCACCCGATGGAGTTCAGGAATCAAGAACGAGGCATAGATGAGCGAATTGGAAAAGCCTACGCGCTTCACAATCGCGCAGGCCTCGTTGCCGATACCCTCCACCTTCAGTTCGAGGATCACTCCGATGGCCTTTCCGGAGATATCCAGCGCTTCTTCTAATGTGGGGATACGTTGCCAATTGCCCGCATCCAGCCGTTGCACCTGCTCCAGCGACATTTCGGCGAGGTTGCCGGATTTGTTGGTGGTGCGATCAATGGTGTCGTCATGCAGCAATACGAGATGACCGTCACTGGTTTCGCGCAGGTCGATCTCCACGAAATCTGCGTGAAAGGATCGAGCTTTCCAAATAGCGGCGAGAGTATTTTCGGGAGCGTGGCCGGCGGCTCCGCGATGACCGATGCGTAGGACGGAATCGATAGCGACCTCGCGTGAGAAGGTCTGAAGGGTGCTCCCCGCTCATATGTGGCGACGGCGAGAGGGGGTTTCTTTTCTAACCGCACTTCCCTACCATATTTTGCATATCTCTGCAAAGGACAGTTGACGCGGACGGGATGTGTGGCGGTGTAGAGGAACCGTCCTCGTCAGGAGCGAAGTGGTATTGAGCTGCCCAAGACGGCGACCGAATCGTGCTGTCGGTGACGGACTCACCAGTCACCCTGCTGAAAAAGGAGGCTGCCATGCTTGTTCAGGAAGTCATGTCCACCGGTGTGGTGACGGCCAAGCGCAATGAATCCGTCCGTTCCGTGGTGACGAAAATGCTCAGCCGCCATTGCGGCGCCATTCCAGTCGTGGAGGACGGCGACGTGTTGATCGGCATGGTGACGTTGCGCGATGTGTTGATTCCCCTCTATCCCAACTACGGGGAGTACATTCACGACAATGTGCACAGTCGTGATTTCGTGGAAATGGAGGAAGGGTATGCCGATGTCCTCTCGCAGCGTGTCGAAGAGGTGATGAGCTTGAATCCGCTGACGGTGTCTCCACGCACGCCGGTGCTGGAGGCCGCGTCCTATATGGGCGTCAAAAATTTTCGCCGGATTCCGGTCGTCGACAAAGGCACGTTGGTGGGCATGGTCAGCGTGGGGGATATCAATCGCGGTCTGTTTTTCGAGCGAGGACATACAGTGACGAGCCAGTATCGGGCTGCGCAGCCATCGGGGCGGTAAGGCGGTTGCGGGATACGACGATCGGCCCGTAGAATGGACGTTCCTGCAAACACCGACGCCGAGATTCATCTGCGAAGGAGCAACCATGAGTTTAGCGGATAACAAATGTATTCCCTGCCGGGGCGGGGTGCCTCCCCTTCCCGCCGATCGTGCACAGGCTCTGCTGGCCGAGCTGGGACGAGGGTGGGCATTGAGTAGAGAAGGTCATCTCGAACGGCTGTACACGTTCAAGGATTTTGCGCAGTCCCTCGCATTTGCCAATAAGGTGGGAGCGGTGGCAGAGGCTGAAGGGCACCACCCGGACCTGTATGTGGCCTGGGGAAAATGCAAGGTGGAGATCTGGACGCACAAGATCAACGGCCTCACCGAGAGTGATTTTTATCTGGCCGCCAAGGCCGATCGTGAGTTCGAACCATTTCGGGCGGGGGCCTAACCAGGAGAAGTCATGGCGCATCTACTACGACAGCCGATCCTCTCCCTCGGCGCGGCCGTTCTCGCTCGGTCTCCTCGCCGGATTGCGGTGAATACGCCTGCGTCGTCCTCTCTGCGGGCGCCCGCGGCGAGCTTCGGTCTCGACTGCCTCGTGACGATGTCCATGACTTATCCGGGTGTGACCCCCGCCTTGTGCCGGCTGGAGTGGGGATCGTATGAGTAACTCGCAGGCTCAGGTGGCGCTCGTCAACATGCCCTTCAGTTTTTCGAAGTATCCGTCCATTCAGTTGGGGACGCTCTCCGCCTTATTGAAGGCCAAGGGTGTCGCGGTCGATTGTCATCATCTCAATGTGCGGTTTGCCCACAAGATCGGTGTTCCTCTCTACGAAGCAATTTGTGAAAAGCGGGCCTTGTTCGGCGAATGGCTGTTTTCCTACCTGCTCTTTCGTGACAATCCCAAGCGGGCCGCGTATCCGCGCGTGTTTAAGCCGGTGTTCGAGCAGATTGCCCGAGAGAGCGGTCAGCCGGTGTCGTTCTTTGAAGACATGGCTTCTCGTACGGCCCCGCAGTTCCTGACCGCTGCGATGGCGGGGATTGATTGGGGTCAGTACAAGCTCGTCGGATTTACGTCCACCTTTGATCAAAATGTCGCCAGCCTCACGATGGCCAAGCTCATCAAGGACTTGTATCCCGACGTGAAAATCGTGTTCGGTGGCGCGAATTTCGATGGCGAGATGGGGCTGGAATATTTTCGAGCATTTCCGTTCATCGATTATGTGGTGGTCGGCGAAGGAGAGGTCACGTTCCCTGCATTAGTCGACTATGTCTTGCGTGGGTCGACCGGCCCCTGCCCGAAAGGCGTCATCTACCGGGAAGACGGTGAGGTGAAACTTGAGCCGAATACGGCGCTGTTCACGGAGTTTGCCCAGACCGGACCGCCGGACTATGACGACTACTACCACCTGCTGGCGGAGCTCGGCACCGAAGCCTCCCGCGGCCTGGATCGTATTCTCCTATATGAAGGTTCCCGAGGCTGCTGGTGGGGCGAGAAACACCATTGCACCTTTTGCGGGCTGAATGCGCAGAGCATGAAATTCCGGGCGAAATCCGCCGAACAGGTCGCGCAAGAGATGGCGTACCTCTCGAGCCGCTACGACACGACCCGCTTCCGGCTGGTGGATAACATCATCGACATGAAATATGTCGATAACCTGTTTGGGCGATTTGCTGCCGCGCATTGCGATCTGGATGTGTTTATCGAGACCAAGAGCAATCTGCAGAAGAGCCAGATCCGTACCCTGGCCGTGGGTGGCGTGAAGTGCATGCAGCCCGGCCTGGAGAGCCTCAGTCTTTCGCAGCTGAAAGCGATGGACAAAGGCGTCACGCCCATGCAGAACATTATCTGCCTCAAGTGGAGTTGTTATTATCGGGTCGCGGTGTCCTGGAACATTCTGCTCGGGTTTCCCGGCGAAACGAATGAGGATTATCGCCGGCAAATTGATCTCCTGCCATCCCTCTTCCATTTACAAGCGCCGGAGGCCACCGGAAAATTCTGGTTGCAGCGCTTCAGTCCCTACTTTACTCGGCCGCATGAATACGGAGTGCGTATCACGGGTCCGGGGACGGCCTATGAATATGTGTATGATGCGGCGCGCGTCGATTTGCGGAAGATCGCCTACGATTTTGAATATGAACTCGACGATTGGTCGGTGGATCCGCAGGTCTATCAGGAATTGACCGGACTGATAGAAGAATGGCAGCGCCGGGCTCGCAGCAACGACCGGCCGTTCTTGTATTATTCGAAGGCCATGGAGTATGTGACCATCTACGACGGGCGTGATCCGGACATGCCGACGAGACAAAGATACGACTGGCCAGCGGCGGGGATTATTGAGGCATGTAATGAAGCCGCGAAGAGTCGCGATCAGATTCGCGCCGCATTGGGCGAGGCGAAGCGGGACAGCATCTACTCGGAAGACGATCTGACTGAAGCGCTGAGCCTCTTAACCAGCCGTCGCATCCTTTACGAAGAGCGCGGGAAATATTTCACGCTGGCTATCCCCGAGCATCCCTATTACTGATGGGCTGGTGAGGCAGAAAGCCGGCGTTGTTCTTGCCTAAGCTCGGTACCTCAAGGTACAGGTCTCCTTCGTCTCGGTCCTGCACGTGCTGCGGCCTTGCTAGGCCTCCTCTTTGACCATCCACTGGTCCCATTGGCTGGCACGTTTCTGCTGCAAACGAGTCGCCGCTGAAACATCACATCGACAGCTTCTCCGCCACATTGCGCATTTGGACGCCATGCACGAGTGACGCACCGCCGCGGATCGCGCAGGCAACGTGGACGGCTTCCGTCATCTCTTCGATGTTCGATCCTTTTTCCAGGCA
>CAADGJ010000127.1 GCA_900696505.1 uncultured Nitrosospira sp. | reverse complement strand
GTGGAGTTCCGTCCGGGAAAATCCCGCCGCCGCAAACATCTGCTCATACTCCCGGAACGTATAGGCGTCGCCTTCCGGCGTCGTCGCCAGCATGATCAGGCTGAACTCCGCCACGGGCGGCGGCGTGACGCGATTCTCATCCGGCACGAACTCCAGCGTAATGACGCGCCCGCCCGGCGCAAGCGAGCGATGGATCTTACGCAGCAGCGATTCGCATGTCTGCACGGGGAAATGGTGGAGAAAGTTGGTGAGCAGGACGAGGTCGTAGCCTTCGCCGAATTCCTGCTGGAAGGCGTCGCCGGCGATCGTCCGATAGCGCGATGCGATACCGGCCTGTTGGGCGAGTTCCCTGGCCACGGTCAGCACGTTGGGCCAATCCAACGCCACGATTTCTGCCTGCGGGCATCGGCTCGCAATTTCGACGCCGAAGAGACCGTGCCCGGCCGCGATATCCAACACCTTTTTCACGTTGGGCTGCGACTGCCGAACGAAGATGCCGATCTCCTCGGCCGGCTTGGCCATCATGGGGATCATGGAACGCGCAAAGTCCACCCAGAGCGGATGCTCCGGGGCGACCGTTCCCGCCTCGCCGGCCACCGTGCCACCCTTCCGCACCGCCTCGGTCAAATGCTCAAATGCGGCGATGAACTTGGGCGCATGCAGGAACCCCAAGACAGAGCCCATATAGGCGGGCGAGCGACGGTCCAAAAAGACCGCACTGTCCGGCGTCAACTTATACCGATCGCCCTCTTTGGTGAGGAATCCTTGTATGGTGAGGTAATCCGCGAGAATCCGCACGCCGCGCTCGGCAGCACCGCAACGCTGAGCCAGTGCCGACACCTGATCATGGCCCAATCCAATGGCGGTGAAGAGATCGAGTTCAACCGCAGCCTTCAGCGCTTGCGACCGTTGATAGGCATTGGCCGTCTGAAAGAATAACTGCGGGGTCGGCCCCCCGGCCGGTTCCGGTTTCAACATCGGCAACACTCCTCGGTTCGGTGGTGGTAGCCATGTGAGCGCTCGGCATTGACCGGATTGTACCCCGTCGGCAGGATGGATGCGAGGGTGGGCAATAGCAGAACGACGGCACCAGCGCTGGTGGCGCACAACCGCGTCCGTGGAAGAAATACTCACGCGTCAGTGAATGGCCGATTTATGCGTGACGATCAACGAGGTACCGGGGGGAAACGCAGTTCCCAAACGAACCGCTCGCTCCGGGCCGCGCACCGTGACGCGCATGGCATGCCCGTCCCATTGCCAGGTGATCGAACCACCGGGGAGCGCCAGGTTGGAGACCGCCATCGGCTGCGACAACCAGCCCGCGGTGATACCGGCGCCGATGACGACTGTGGGCTCCGCCGCCTGCTCATCGAGATACGCCAGCATGTCCTGTTGCAAGAGCAGGAGCAACGCCGCCGTTTCGTAGTCGGGCGTGACCGCCAACTCATTATGCCATCCGCGCGCATATTGCCATCCGTCGGCCACCTCGTCCTTCGACGACAAGGCCGCCTCCCAGGTATACAATCCCGGGGACGCCTGTTCCCCCCACAGCCGATGCAAAACCGTCCAGACCGCCTCTGGCTTCCCTTGCCGCAATGCCTGATGAGCCTGCGACAATTGTCCGGCACTCGTGGTGTGGTCCGCAGTGGGGCGATACGTCGTCAGCAATTGCTTGAGTTGATGGCGACGGGACGAAGGATCAGCCAAGGCCCGCAGACTCACCGGTGACGCGCTGCCCTGCATGCTGTCGTGGGTAGATTGTCGCTGCCAGCTCTCCAGTAACCCCTGCGCCTGCGTGCGCCAGCGCGCCGCCTGCTGGCGCTTACCGAGCCGCTCGGCGAACTCGGCCGCGGCAACCAGCCCGCGATAACTGACGGCATTCACGTAGAGCGACGGCCACTCCTCACCCACCCGGCCGACGATGAGCCCTTCTCGTGCCGCTTGCGCCAACACCGCCGTTCTGGTTTGGCGCAGATGTTTGAAATCGTGCGGAGCCGGAATCGTATACGGCTCGACCAGCGGCGTTTTCGCCGTCAGCATCTCTTCGATGCGCCGGGCCTTCCTCAGAATATGCGGCCACAACCACTCGTCATGCACCTTGTCGCCGATATAGTCGGCGGATTCAGTGAGGGCCCAGATCGTCAGCCCAGGCGCATCGGCCTCCGGACCGGAGCCTCCTGCAAAATCATGCATCGCGAGAAACTGTGAGAGCACCCGGCTGACGCGAGGCTCCCCCGCGCGGGCGAGTGCCGCCGTAATGTACGCGCCTTGGCGATGCCAGGCCCGATAGAACACAGCAGGATCGCCGGGGCGCGTTTCATCATCGACCAGGCTCATCATCAAGTGCGTGATCTGGGCGTTCATCGAAGCCTGCAGGCGCGGATCCGGCAGCGCGAGCCGGGCCCGCTTCGGCGCCTGTTTGTAGTAGCCTTCGATTTCAACGGGAGGGCGCAAGTCTGACAGCACGACCCGGATCTCTTCGCCCGGCTTCGTCGTTCCCAGCGAGAATTGCAGCCGCGCGTATCCCCACCCGGCCTCGCCGCTCCAGGACGTGACGGCCGACTGTTCGGTCATCCAACCAGCTGTATTTTCGTCTCCCATCGCAATGCGGTCAGGAGCGGGCGTCGCGGTGACGGCCCACCGATGGTTCACCGTCACCTTCCCTTCCTCCTGATTCAACGCAGTCACCGGCCCCCCGGCCGGCCCCACGCTCCGAAGCACGATCACCGGCACATGGTTCGTCTCATTCTTGAATCGGAGTTCCCAGCGGGACGCATCGAGCCGCGTCCACGTCGCCTGATAATACGGCGTTTTGGTGGTGATGGCGGGAATCGTCGGATGAGCGGATGGCGCGAATTCTTGTGTGATCTCGTGGATCGGTACCGTCTGACTGACAACCACCGGCGCACCGGTCGCATCGCACAACCAGAGGGAGACGCCGAAACTGGGCAGTTGCGGGCTGAAATCTCCTCCTGGCTCATGGTAGGCCGTTCCTCCCTCGGGCGAACCGGGAACGGCCAGGGGGACATGTCCGACCGACCTGGGCCAGGGCCGCTCCGGATCTTTCTCCATCATGGCTGTCATCAGCTCACGCTGGGGCGTGAACTGCGTCGCCGTATGGGTGGCGGCTTGAAACTGTTGCCAATTATTCAGCGCGACACAGACCACGAGCACAGCGGCCACTCCCGTAACGATGCGTCGACCGGGAGCGAGGGCACCACAAGCCGCGACCGCCAAAAGGAGCGGCATGAAATTCAAACTGTAGACAAACGTTTCCTCCCCATAAAGCATGTGCAGCAGAACCTCGAATGCCAACATGCTTCCCAGCACGAGCCGGAACCGCAGGTGATGATCCAGCGTCACCAACCTCCATAACCCATTGAGGAGTAACCCCGACCACAGGATGACGGCCGCGAGCCCGAGCGGGCCGCCCGAGCCGGGAGTGGAGAATTGAAAGGTCAGACGCTCCGAGAGGCGGAAGGCATCGGCGTTGGCTTGCGCATAAGCATCATCCTTCAGGAAACGAACGGTTGGGGCAACGAGGCTGTGAAATACGATCGAAGAGGCCACATTGGTGATCCCGCCCGCTTGGGGATGGTTCATGAAGGACGCCTCTTCCCGCTGGCCGATAAAAAACGCCGCCGAAGGAAAAATGACCTTCTGCACGCCCCACAGGATCACCACCAGGCACAGCGCATTGACGGACAGCTGCACTGCCTGCTTCCAGGGCCACCGCGCCAGGCTGACGAGCAGTCCTGCCATCCAGTTCGTGACGGTGAAACTCAGCGTCAGCGCACTGGCCACCACGTAGACACTCGCTCCCATCGGGCGCCGCTCCGTATACAACATCAACACGAGCGCCAGCATGATGGACAGGGAGCCCCAGGAATAGGAGGTGGGAACCGGCAGCCAGAACAACGCCGACGCGCTGACGAGTCCCAGCAAGGTCAAGACGATCGCGTCCGGCTTCCGGCACCCGAGCAAACGGAACAGGACATAGAGCGTGCCGCCCCATAGCCCGCCAACCAGACTGCCGACCAGGAGCACGGCACGCAGCGGGCTGACGGACAATCCATGTTTGATCAGATAGACCGGGACAAAGGTCAGCAGAGAAAATAAGGGATGCACGGACGTCCGGTAGTGGTCGTCGTGCACGCGGGTCATGTTCGAGATTTCGCGCAGCGTATCTGCCTCGAACCAGAAATCCATCGACTGAAAGAGAAAGGACGGCATCGCTCGTGCGATCAGCAGGCAGGCGATCGCTACCGCCAGGGAAAAGAGGGCGGCACACATCCAGTCTGTTCGATCGAGCCCCGCAGGAATGGAAGGCGGCTTCTGCGCCGGCGGCCCCTGCGTCTCGACGCGATGGTCGAACGCGCGAGTTTTGGCGCGAATAGGCTTGTGCAAAGAATGAGTGGCCCGTACCAGATCCATACGACTCGGCATCCTGGGTCAAGAACAATACATCCCTCGCGGTTTCACCACGCTGTTGAGGGACGAACGATGTCAGCAAACACAACGGAAAGGCCCGTGGATCGGGCGGAAACGATCGATGAGACGCGGAGTGAGAGGAGTACGAGCGAAGGAGTGACTGTCTCATCTCGCCGTCGAAGGGACCGGCGTCTGTCCTGTCGACTGCACAGGTGTCGCTTTTATTCCTAGCAGACCGACCGGGTCAGATCAACCCTTGATGCCACAGAGATGCCACAGAAAAGATGACCAACACTCTTTCTGTAGATTGAGGACGCGCAGATTGCTTCAGTTTCAGGCACATCGTTCCACAAATGGACGAATGAGTGTGATTGATGAGAATGAAGCGGGGCAGTGAATGGAAGCTGAGTTCGCGGGTTTCGTTACCGTGCATGCCAGGCATATTGGGCAATCAGTACCAACAGCGCAAGGCACAACACCACCAGCGCGGCAAGACTCGAGACCAGCACCGAACAGGCTCGATACTGCCGGAAGGGTTCCCGACGCATATGCGGAAACCGCATGAGACAATAGGTCGTCACCGCGGCCCCGAAACCGACGATGGCAATCAACACCTGCGCAACGTCCATTGAAACTCCTTACGGAAACACCAGGGGAAACCCTACCCGCGAACTCGAGGAGGGTCAAGAATCCGGTCGAAAGCCGACAGTGGTGTCTGCCCAGTCGGTATAATGAGAGCCACCCATGACAGCAATCGTCACAATTGGAACCAAGCGGCTGCGACTCCGGCCATTTCAAACGACCGACGCAGAGGCCGTGCATCGTCTCGCCGGATCACAAGACGTGGCTGCCGGGACTTTCCTTCCACATCCAATGGATCGGCAGGCGGCCCAAGACTGGGTCACGGAACGTCTGAAGGATCAGGCGGCAGGAACGGGTGTAACCTTTGCCATCACCCTGCTGGAGAACGGCGAGCTCATCGGCTCCATCGGCATGGAGCTCGTTCTCGCGCACGAGCAGGGACGACTGACGTATTGGCTGGGCCATGACTATTGGAACCATGGCTACGGAACTGAAGCGGTCACGGCTCTAGTCGAATACGGATTCAACAGCCTGAAACTGCATCGCATCTACGCGCCGCATTTTCATACCAATCCGGCTTCGGGACGCGTGTTACAGAAAGTAGGCATGACACACGAAGGCCGCCTGCGCGAACACTACCTTCGGTTCGGCCAGCGCGTTGACGTAGAGTTGTACGGAATGATCCGGAACGAATTTCTACGACTGAAAGTCGGCAAGAAAGGAATAGCCGATGACCATGGGTAGATTCTCGCACTGTCAGCGAAAAGCTCACGCCGGTCTGGCAAGGGCTGTGATCCGGCTCTCCCTCATAGCCACGGTAGCTCTACCCGTTCTTGGATTCGCCCAAGAAGTAAGATCCCCCGACCATCGCTTCTCACTGGAATTTGAAACAGGTGCCGTATGGCAATCGCGAAATCAGATCCAGATTCCGGACAGCAGCAATGGAACTCGCTTTGGTCTGACCGACATTCAAGGCAACGGCCCTAACGTTCAACGGCGCGTTGAGCTCACGTGGAATCTCAGCCATCAGCATTCACTCCGATTCGTGTATGCGCCTCTCGGTTTTTCCGGCACAGGGTCGTTCGGGTCCCCGGTACGTTTTTCGGGTGGCACGTTTGCGCCGGGTGTTCCCGTCGATTCCGATTACAAGTTCGATTCCTACCGCCTGACCTATCGGTATCTCGTACACGAGTCGGAACGTTGGCGCTGGCGCATCGGTGCCACGGCTTTCATACGAGATGCGCGTGTGGAGCTGCGTCAGCAGGGAAGGGTGGCGTCCGATAGCAACGTCGGATTCGTCCCGCTACTCAGCACGAGCCTGGAGTACGACATCGCTCCGCGCTGGACGGCCTTGTTTGACTTCGATGGGCTCGT
>CAADGJ010000126.1 GCA_900696505.1 uncultured Nitrosospira sp. | reverse complement strand
CGGAGGAGCACCCGCCCATGGGGGCGGCGGAAGGCGCAGGCCATCGGGTGACGTACCATTCCTCCTGCCACCTGCGAGCGGCGGGCGTCACCAAAGAACCTCGTCAATTGCTTAAGCAGGTGCCGGGCACCGACTATGTCGAGATGACCGATGCAGACCGCTGCGCCGGCGGGGCGGGCACGTATCTCGTGAAGGATTACGACACCTCACAGAAGGTGTTCGAGCGGAAGCGCCGGAACATCGAGCAGAGCGGTGCCGACACGGTGGCCACCAGTTGCCCGGCCTGTATGATTCAGCTCAATAACGGCCTGCGCGGGCGCGCGGCGGTGAAACATGTGGCGCAGGTGTTGAACGAGGCCTATGAAGCGGGCGCGCATCAGCAAGCAGGCGCGCAACAGACAGCAAGACGACCAGGAGCCGGCCAATGACGTTTCGCAAAGTGGATTTGATTTTTGTAGTACTGGCGCTGCTCGTCGTCGGGGGCGTGGCCTTGTTGCCATCGCCGCGTGACCGCAATCCGCGAGTGCCGGCCAACAGCACGCACCAGGCTATTACGGTGGAGAGCCAATGTGCGACCTGTCATGCGCCTCAAGGGGTGCGGCCTTTGCCGGCGCAACACCCCAAGCGGCAGGATTGCCTGCATTGCCATGCGCGGGCAGGCCGTGAAACGTCAGCGGTGAAGTGAAGAGGAGGATGCATCGACCATGGTGAAGGTGTTAATTCTGGGGCCGACTCTACTGCAGCGGGTGACCGAGCCTGAATTGGATGTGGAAGTCGAGGGACCGACGGCCATCAAGATGTTGATCGAAGGCAATGCGGAGTTGATGGATGCGCTGGCTCCGTTTGTCGTGCGCGGAGAATTACTCGTGACCGTCAATCGCAAAGTCGGATCGCTCGACTCGATGGTGAAGGACGGCGACACGCTGAAGATCGCGCATCAATCCCGCGCCTCCTACGACGGCACGACCGACATCCCCACCTGATTCGTCAGCCTGAGTGAGGGCAGCGATGGCGCGTAACGATCAGGCCGTGCGTCTCTTGGTGGTGTTGAAGCAGCTGGAAGTGTCGCGGCATGGGCTCACGCTGGAGCAACTGGCGGAGTCGCTGGCGCCCGGTTCCACCCGCCATCCTCGCACGCTCCGGCGCGACCTTGCCGCGTTGGAGGAAGCCGGCTATCCATTGGTGACCGAGCGCATCAACGGGCAGACCTGTTGGCGGTTGCTGGAAGGATTTCGCAATGTGCCGGGTCTGCGCTTCTCGCCGTCCGAATTGATGGCGCTCACGTTTAGCCGCCGTCTCATCTCTCCGCTCGAAGGCACTGAACTCCATACCTCGCTCCAATCCGCTCTCGGTAAGGCCGCGGCCGCGTTGCCGCCGCAAGGGGTGGCGCTCGTGCAACAGCTCGACGGCACGTTCAGTGTCGGGCTCGGGCCGCACAAGCGGTACCGGCAGCATCGTGAAACCATCGACCGGCTCAGCCGCGCCATCGCCAATGCCACCACCGTCCAGATCCGGTACGACTCCGCCTCACGGGGCCGCACGACCAGGCGCGAGGTCGATCCCTATCGGCTCTGGTATGCCACGGGCGGCCTCTATCTCATTGCCTTCTGCCATCTGCGGCGCGAGCCGCGCATGTTCGCCGTGGAGCGGATTAAGTCCGTCACGCCGACCGACCATCCCTATCAGATGCCGCTACATTTCGATCTCGATGCCTTCGTGCAGGACGCGCTCACGGTGATGCGCGGCCCGCGCATCGAAGTGGAATTGGAATTCAACAAGGCCACTGCGGCCTGGGTCAAGGATCGCGTCTGGCACGCCACCCAGTCGACGAAGCGCGCGAAAGGCGGCGGCCTGCGTATGACCCTTGCCGTCGCGGACACGAGAGAATTGGTCGGCTGGATACTGAGTTTCGGCAGCGGCGTGAAAGTCCTCAAGCCGGAGAGTCTGCATCAGGCGGTGGTCGATGAAGCCCTCCGTATCAGCAAGACCTAGTCTCTTTCCTCATTTCACTCCAAACGTCTGCCTCGTCACGTTGCACCATTCACGCTCCTCCGATGGTGCTTTCTGCGCGGGAAACGGGTATTCTCGGCAATTCGGTCATTTATGACGAAGACCAACGCCACATCCAACTGCCTCCCGATGCCCCTCTATACGCAGGTGCTCATCGCCGTGATGTTCGGCGGTCTGCTCGGGGTGATCTTCGGCCAGGAGCCGTACCTGGGCGGCATCACGAACGCGCAGTTGGGAAAACTCGGCATGATCGTCGTGCAGTTACTCAAGACGCTCGCCATTCCGCTGATCTTCTTCGCCATTCTCGATGCGCTCATTCGCACCAGTCTTCCGTTGAGCCAAGGCACCAGGTTGCTGGTCATCTGTCTGGTCAACGTGACCGTGGCGATGACGATCGGCCTGGTGATCATGAATACCTGGCAGCCGGGCCTGTCCTGGCAGGGCCATGTCGATCAACTGTTGCAACTTGTGCCCGGCTCAAAGGGACCGGCCAAGGTGGCGACCTCGCAAACGCCGATTGAAGATCTCGCGGCCTATATCCCGCGCACGATCCTCTCGCCCTTCTCCACCAACAACATCATCGGGGTCGTGTTGCTGGCCCTGGTCATCGGCACGCTCCTGCGCCGCCTGCACATCAAGGCGGCCAGAACCGGAGCGGACGATCATGCGGTCGTGCGCGGGGTGGAGTGGGTATACGAATGGCTGGTGCGCATTCTCGGCTGGATCATTCACCTGGTGCCGCTGGCGGTGTTCGGCGTGGTGGCGCAGGTGGTCGGCAAGTCGGGCGTGGGCGTGTTCTCGGTGCTCTGGATCTTTCTCGTCGCCATGCTCGCCGGTCTGACAATCCACTCTTTCATCTATTACCCGCTGGTTGCCTGGTTTGTGGGAAAGAAATCGCCGAAGGTGTATGTGGGGGAGGGGGCCGATGCGATTATGACGGCCATGTCCTGCAACAGCAGTCTGGCTACGGTGCCGGTCACGCTCCAGTGCCTGCACCGGATGAACGTGTCTGCGCAGTCGGCGCGCCTCGCAGCCTGTGTCGGCACGAACCTGAATAACGACGGCATCACGCTCTACGAAGCGATGGCCGCGCTGT
>CAADGJ010000125.1 GCA_900696505.1 uncultured Nitrosospira sp. | reverse complement strand
TGGAGATGGCCCAGACGGAGAATCCCGTGCCAGGTGGGATACCAGGCGTCGGCGAGCAGGCCTCCCAGCACCATGCTGCCGAACAGGCCGGCGAAGCTGATGCCGAAATAGACATGTACCAATGGTGTCCATCCTGAGCAGGTCCGGAGCGCAGTCATCATATGGCGGGCCATAGGGACAAAGAGCGTGGCGAGCAGGAATCCTGCGGCCAGGGTCAAGGTGGGATTCCGGAACCAGGCTCCGGCAGCAAACCCAACGGCCGTAAGATTCATGCTGAGAAGGAGCAAGCGGTGTGTCGTTCGTTTCCCCTCATGGCCGGACAGATCATGTGCCGCGATCGCCAGGCCGGTCATCAATTGGAGAACCCCGCCGATCAGCACTCCGTGGACGTGTAAAAGGCGAAGGCCGGAGGGAAGCGGGCCTCCCCGTACGATGCCCCCAAATGCGGCGAGTCCCAACAGTGCGGTCAGCAGCACCCAGCCCCATCCGGCGAGTAGAAACGATAGTGGCGATCCAAGCCCTCGACTCATAGCCTCTAACCCTGATTCAAGAAGTAAAAATGATTGGTCGGTCCCTTGCCATGCCCAATGGCCAGGCCATGTCTGATGGCTTCAGTGAGATAGGTCTTGGCGGTTTGGACGGCATCAGAGACACTTTTGCCTCGGGCGAGATGCGCCGCGATGGCAGAGGCAAAGGTACATCCCGTGCCGTGCGTATGGGGCGTGTCGATGTATTCACCCTTGAAGATGTTGAAGAACCGTCCGTCATAGAGCAGATCGGTCCCGCGCTCTTTTTGCAGATGGCCCCCTTTGATGAGGACATTGGCGCAACCGAACTGATGAATGACTTTGGCGGCACGGCGGGCATCGGCCAACGAGGTGATCTCGATCCCCGAAAGCTGCTGCGCTTCATGCACGTTCGGCGTGACGAGCAAAGCCAGCGGAAAGAGCGCGCTCTTGAGGGTATCGATGGCATCCGGCTTCAACAGCGCCTGCCCGCCTTTCGCAATCATGACTGGGTCCACCACGAGACTCTTCACCTGCTGAGGCTTCAGGAGTTTCACGACCGTCCGGATGATCTCTGCGGAGGAGAGCATGCCGGTCTTCACCGCCGCCACGTCAAAGTCGTCGAAGATGGCATCGAGTTGAGCGGCGATGATTGATGTGGGCAGTTCGAACACGTCGGAGACTTCCTCTGTGTTCTGTGCGGTGATGGCCGTGATGACCGACATGGCATAGACGCCATTGGCGGACATGGCCTTCAGATCTGCCTGAATGCCTGCGCCACCGCCTGAATCAGAACCAGCTATCGACAAGACTTGTTTAATCATGGGTAAGTTCCTGTGCAAGTAATGGGACGTGGACCTACGGTGTGGGGGGCGTTGATTCCTGCGCGGCCGGGGCGCCTGGCTCAACGACCGGCGCGGAGTCAATTTTCAATCCGTCCAGGGTGATGATCCGATCAGCCCTGGGCGACGTTTCATGGTAGTGCAACGTGATCGGGCCTGTCGGCGGCTTCTTGGTGGCCAGGAACGAGAGGCTCGCACGCTGCTGCCGCTTGGGGTTCAGCTCCATCCCGCGCGTACAGAGGCCTTCACGATTCTGCGCGACATTCTGTTTCCACTGCTCGCCATGCTCGTCCACAAGATAGGTGTCGAGAAGCTGGCAGCCGATCTTGACCGGGTGCGCCGTACGGTTGGTGAAGACGAGATCGAGACCGATCAGATCGTCCTGCCGTGTCACGCTGAGAATCGTGAATTTGTACAAGTCATTTTCGTGAGCGCTGAGGACCGGCGCACTATCCGTTACCACGGCCGCCGTGGCCGGAGCCGGAGCGGCTGCCTGTTTCAGCAGGGCTGCCAAGGGGCCGGATTTCGGTACGATGGTCCGTGAGGCGCCGACGGGGTAGACCGTATAGGGCCCAATCAGCTTGGCGGTGACCTGAATGCCTTCGGGAATCTCCAGATACGCCCCGGTGACGTAGAGGTCCGCGCGCAGGGCTTTGGCGACTTTCTTGGCGGCCTTGGCTTGTGACGTATCGAGGTGGGTCAGCTGGTGCTTTTCCATGGTCGCGATCAGCAACTTGCGATCGACCACTTTGAGCTCTCCGGCCACAAGCAGATGGGTTGCCAGCTCTTCGGCCAGGAATTGCCCGATGGGTGTCACGTCTCCCTTGCTGTCCACAAAGTCCAGCAGTGCGAGCCGCGACTTTTTCATTTTGATGGCCTCGGCCGCCACCCCTTCAGCGAGTTCTTTGACACTGTCCTCATACTTCGAGGCAGCCAGAGAAGTGGAATGGCAGAGGAGAAGCAGGATGAGGCAGGATAAGAGACGAATCATCGGCCCCCGTGTACGATCACGCGACGCATGGCCCACATTATACTCACGCTGTCGATGCTGTCCAGCCCGTGCGCGTCACCCCGACAGTCGGGACAGAAAGATTTTGGCCAATGCCCGTCCAAGCCCGTATCCGAACGGCAGCATCATCAGCAAAAGAATCGGCAAGTAGAAATAGGCGAGCGCTCCCTGCGCATCGGGATGGATGAGCACGTCGACATGGACCCAGGCGGCGATGAGGGCCATGCTCAGTCCCGCTGAGAAGAGGCCGAGTGCCCGCCGATAGGCAATCAAGGCGTTGTTTGCCGGGGCGGTCCCCAGGTGGAACAGGATGATCAGGGCCAGGATCACGAACGGCAGGGCCGTCAGCACCCCCACGAAGAAAAAATTATAGCCGGGCGCAAAGAGGTGCAAGGTGAACGACCTCCAGGCCCGTGGATAGGGAATGTCGCGCACCAGGATCTCCACGGTCAGCATGATGATCCAGGGAAGAAGCAATCCGCCGAGGAGGCTGATCCAGACCCCCAATCGCGCCATCATCCGGAGGCGAGGCGATGTTTGCCGCGGGATATCGGTCAACGTGGCAGTTCCTTGCTCAACGGTTCGGCGTTGACGACCGCCCCGGCTTCGATCGCGCTCACGGCCTCGGCGATAGCGGCGCGAACGACGGGGTCGGAATCCTGGTGTCGTTGCAAGGCCGGCAGCGCTTGTTTGGCAACAGCTCCCATTCCCCCGATGCTTTCGGCGGCCAGATAGCGAATCAGAGGATGTTCATCTTCCAGCAGCGCAAGGACCGGGGGCAGGGCATCATGGGCGGCCGGGCCCAATTGTGCCAGTTGGTGCAACGCATAGTCCCGTGCAGAGGAATGTCCGAGCATCATGCCCAACGATTCGATATGGGCTGCATCTCCGGCCCTCGGTTTGTCCAAGGCCGTACGTGCGAGGGTGGCGATGCCTTTATCCGGATCGTTCAGCATTGGCGTCAGAACCGCCACAGCATCCGGCGAAGGGGGAACCGTAAACGCAAATTGGGCGACCGCCGTCTGGCGCACCAGCGACGAAGAATCGCGGAGGCCGTCCACGAGGGCGGCCGCGATCGGGAGAGACGGAATGCCGATGCTCGCCAGGGCGATGAGCGCATTGCGGCGTATGAGTGCATCGGCATCATGCGTGACGGCCAGCAGGGCCGGTACCGCCGGTTTGGCAATCGGCCCCAGACTGCCGATCACCGCGCAGGCTGTGCGGCGTAGTTGCACATCGGGATCTTGTAGTCTCGGGACGAAATGGGTCATCACCCGGCGAGCCGCCGTCAAATCGATCCACTTCAGCGCGGTGGCGGCGGTGGTGTTGGCATGCTGACTGCCGTCCTGCGTGGCCTGGCTCAGGAGTTGCGGAACGGCGGATCGCGCTGCCGGTCCGACTTGCCCTAATTGTTCGGCCGCGACAATTCGTGTCGACGGATCATCGTCCTTGAGTAGCTCGATGAGGGTCGGGACAACCCGCGCTCCGGTCGAAAACCAGTACCACAGCCCTAGCACACCGAGCAGCAGCACGAGCCCCAGCAGATGGAGTTGGATCTCGCGTGAGCTCAGAACGGTCGGGGTGGATGCGGCGTCAGTCATATGGGATTAAAGAGTCGCGTTTCAGACGATGCGGCCAGCCTACCACAAACGTGGAATAAATCTGAAAGCGTCGGCTACTGAACATCCCGGAACAGGCGGATCGAGCGACGGTTCTGGGTGAATCAGGTGGAGCTATCCTCCTTTCCACTACAGGGAAAATCCGTCCATAACCTAGGTTATTACCCTGTAGCCTATAGCGGATGAGAGGATTACCGTGACAGTAGGACAACCAGGAATAGAGGAGGTCATTATGCCTGTTTAC
>CAADGJ010000124.1 GCA_900696505.1 uncultured Nitrosospira sp. | reverse complement strand
GGTGCGCCGAGCAAACCGGAGTTTCGGGAATCGTGATAGTCGATGCCGCGAGCAGAACTGGTGACTCGCGCAGAAGAGCGGCAATGATCGAGCGAGCGGTGGCGGGACTAAGGAGATGCCAAGCTGACAGCTCGGCTCAGTGACTGACTCGTGACACGGCCAGGCGGTTGGGTGACGCGTGTGAATCGCCCACAGACCGCATCGGAGCTGCAATCACTCTGAAACAATGAGCAACGGGGCCGCCCGAACAGTGAAGAAGCCTGTTGCGGCGGATGGCGAAACAGTTTGGACTGGAATCAAGCAGAGACAAAGTTGCCAGGAATTGCTCCTTCCTCCACGCTGCCGTTACCGCCGGCGGCGTTGCGCGATTAACCACGGCATGACGGCAAAGAGCAGCAGGCTGAGGTAGTAGGCCGCACCCGAAACCGGATCTCTGGCGAACAGCACATCTCGTGGCGTCATGCCACGAAGAGCGATGCCCACGATAAACTCTGCGCTCAAGACCAGTCCGAACGCCAGCAGTCCCACGACGATCCGCCCTCGGTCGTCCACGCCCGTCAGAAAACGTCGATCGATCCAACGAGCCGCCAGCACAATGACGATGAGCATGAACGGCATCTCCAAGAGCTCGGCCGCCCGTTCGCCCAGGACCGGCAGGATGAACAGGACGCGGATTGTCCCGAGGAAGAATCCGGATCCGAAGACGATCAGAAAGTAGGCAAGCGCCGGTGTGAATCTCTGCATGAGAAGTTAGGCTAGCCGAGTGACCGGTGGCTGTAAAGGCTTTGGCCGGGCGCGCCGGCGCGATGTCTGACGGAAGAGAGAGGTGCCAGGAATCATTCGGCGCGAGCCTGGTACCCGTTCCGGCTGCGACCTGGCTCTTTGGGTCCGGCCTTGCGGCGCTGGTTGCGCTGAAAAGGACTGGCACCAAGGAGTGCCCTTCTGAAGCCGGCCCAAGTCTTCTTTCATCCCTGGCATCTCCGGCCCATCGCCTACGCACCGACCACATGCGCGTGCAATAGACCAAACCCACCGGAAATTGTAGAATGCTGCCGGTGCCTGTCCTGCGAAACAACGGGAGTGCTGAGGCCGGAGAACAGAGGGTGAGGTGGCACAATCGAAGCAGGTTCCGGCGCTGCTCGGGCCGAGCCTCATTGTCGTCTCCGTTACAGAGTTGCTGAACCTCGAGATCTTCACGAACACGTCCGCGCATCTCACGTACCTCAACGGCACTTTGCTCGTTGTCGCGGGCTTGACTATTGTCCGTGCCCACAATTATTGGATGCCTCGCTGGCCTGTGCGGATTACGCTCACAGGGTGGCTACTCCTCCTCGGTGGGCTGATCCGCATGGTCGCTCCAGTCTCGTCCCAACAGACCGCTCACCATCCCACAGCCGTATTGGCCATGACGGCGGTACTGTTGGTGTGTGGAGTCGTCCTGACCGTCAACGGGTACAGACAAAGAGACGTGAGGGACAGCTGACCGGCCCGAAGAGCAGAAGACTGTGAACGCGAGTCATGCTACCAAGGCTCATGTCTCACCCTAGCAAGAGAACAACCCATGGACATACAGTACAAGAATGACACGGAGGGTGTGGACTGGGAGAGGATGTCCGAGCTCTTCGAACGCGTCGGCTGGGGGCAACGCAAGGCCGAAGACATTCAGGCTGCCTTTCGATCCAGCTCCTATGTTCGATGTGCCTACGATGAGCGTACGTTGGTCGGTGTTGGACGTACGGTGGATGACGGACAATACTATGCATTGATCGTCGATTTGGTGGTTGACCCTCAGTATCAAGGCCGTGGGATTGGCAGCAATATCTTGTCGTATCTCGAACACTCACTTGCCAACTATGTGTTTACGACCCTGACGGCGGCGGTGGGCAAAGAGGGGTTCTATCTCAACCAAGGATGGCGCAGACACACCACGAGTTTTATTTGGCCTCGCACAGAGCGACAAAGAAAGGATCACACGTAATCTACCAACGGTCCAGCATGATGCCCCACCAGCGAGGCTGTCCTCGATGAAGGCGAGCTGATGCGGCGTCCCCCCGACGCGCGGCAGACAGTTCACCTTGGGCACCCATCGCGTCAGTCGAGCCAGCGATGAATTCCCTCAAGACCCTCCACGGAGTGTCTGCCGGACAGGAGAGGACCTTCACGTGCGAGGTACCGAACCGTCTCGCGAGGGTAACCGGATTCCGGCCCAACGCCGGCTGGAGGCAAGAACTCCCCTCGTTACTCTCCCATAGATCCTCAAGGCTTGAGCGCGTAAAATGGACACATGACCATTCCTTAGCGAACCAGATCCATCATGCTGGAACTTCGGCCAACCTGCGAGCACTGCAATACACCGTTGCCACCCGATTCACCCGAGGCGCGCATCTGCTCGTACGAATGTACGTTTTGCGCGGCATGCGTCACGGACGTGTTGCACAATGTCTGCCCCAATTGCGGCGGCGGCTTCGAACCAAGGCCCATCAGACCGTCGAAGAATTGGAGAGGGGAGAACTATCTCGGCAAGGACCCGGCGAGCACGACGATCCGGCATCGGCCGGTTGATCCCTCCGCCCATCGCGCATTTGCCGCCACGCTCAACGCTGTCCCACCCGAACAACGGTAGCCACTCGCTCCAAGACGACGCCAGGAAATGGTCCCAGGAATCATCCAGACCTGGATACGTAACAGGGGCCCAGCCGAAACCTTTTGTCAGGCGCCTTATGCATATTCCGAGAAGCCACCGAATCTCTCTAACACGTAGAGCCCGAAGCTAGCACACGCAGGTCTGCGAGAGTGAACGACTGCAGGCGCGTAACCTGGTCACCCGCCTGCCTTGGGAGCAGGCTGTCAGCGGTTCACGTACCATACTGATACACAACGACACCTGGCCCCATGCAACAGACAACCGGCCTGGCACCGTTTCTTTCTCCAAGGACTTCCCCTTGAGGTCCCCGCCATTCGCGTATTCCATTTGTGATCGGTGGATGTTCCTCTATACTTTCACCTAGAGGCGCAGAGGCCGGGCCGTGTAGTGATGTGCCGGAGGAGGTTGCCATGGTGTCTGTTCCGCTGACCAATCTCAAGAATGATTCGATCAACCCCGACGACGCCATCCTCCTGTTTGAACGCGGTGGGCACAAGGTCTATTGGATCGGCACACACACCGGTGGAGACGAGATCGAGTGCAACACCTATCTGATCATCGACGGACACGAGGGCTACATCCTTGAACCGGGCGGGTTCGACCGTTTCCCGCATGTGTTCAAGAAAGTGTGTCTCCTCCTCAGCCCGAATAGCATCACCCACCTGTTCTTCAGCCATCAAGACCCCGATATCTGTGCCTCATTTCCCAGTTGGACCAAGTGGAATGAACAGATCAAGCTGGTTGTGTCGAGCTTATGGACCCGGTTCATGCTGCATTATGAGTCCAGGGACCTGAGCGGGAAGGCCCACAACCTCAATTTCGTCAAAGTACCGGACGAGGGCCTTTCGATCCCGTTGAATGACGGCGGCCGACTCGATTGTCTCTCCGCGCCATTTCTGCACTCCCCGGGCAATATTCTTGTTCACGATACGGTCAGCGGGTTCCTGTTTTCCGGAGACGTCGGCGCAGCCATGTACAAGGACCACACCTTCAGGCTCGTGATTGATGATTGGAACGCGCATACCCACGCCATGCAGGGATTTCATCAGCGCTATATGTCCAGCAATCGAGCTGTCGCCGGGATGAACAAACAGCTTGCGCCACTGCCGATCTCCGCAATCCTTCCTCAGCACGGATGCATTTTTCGCGGAGAGGAGGTTTCACGCTTCACCCAATGGCTCGGTAAACTCCCCGTCGGAGCCGACTATTTCTACCCCGACCTGGCGTGACTCCTACGGGCCGGGGTTGGTGCCGCTGCAACCCGGCCTGACGTTGGTCCATCGTCCACCACGCCTGCTCAACTATACGCATCAAGTCATGGCTGCGATTCAGCATCGATCGGGCAAGCCCACGGCTGCAGTGCGAGCTGAACGCGGCGTGAATACTCTTGCATCCATCTCCCCGCTGCAGAAGCAGATCTGATAGTATCCGCCACAATCGACAAGGCTCCTTCTAACCTTGTCCCGTTAACACAACTGCGCATTCCCTGAGAAACAGGAACACATCGGAGTACTCGTTCGTGGATGACAATGCCCTAGAGAACACAGCCATCGTCACTTCGCAGACAGGCGTAGTGGCACGATGGCAGCAGATCCCGCTGTATGGACGCATCATCATTGGCGTGATACTGGGCCTTGCAGCGGGGCTCGCGCTGGGAAACCAGGCCGCCTTCCTGGCCACGCCGGGCAAGCTGGTGCTCCGCCTTTTGGGGGCGCTCGCGCCGCCGCTGATTCTGGTCGCGATTGTCCACACCTTCATGACGACGCATCTCGGCGGCCCGCTGGCCGCACGCCTCCCCCGATTGCTGCTGATGAATACGTTGGTGGCGATCACTGTCGGGCTGACCGTCGCCAACGTGATCCAGCCAGGACGAGGTGCAGGGCTTGCGCCCGCGGAGCCTGCCATTGAAACCACACAGACGGCGAATCCACTTGTCACGTTTATCGAGAATGTGCCCAAGAGCCTGCTGGGACCGCTGGGTGACGACGGAAAAGTGATCGGTGTGATTTTCGTCGCGGTGGCCTTCGGCATGGCGTTGCGTAAGGAACGCCACCGCCCGCTCGGAACGGTCGAGCATCTCGTCGAACTGGTGCTGGAGTCCTTGATCAAAATTTTGCACTGGATCATCGCGGTGGTGCCCCTGGCGGTGTTCGGCATCGTGGCGAGCATTGTAGGAACAGAGGGTTTCGCGCAGTTTCAGGCGCTGGGTATCTTTGTCCTCAGCGTGTTGCTCGCGCTCACGATCCAGGCTGCCTATTATCTCGTTCGCGTTCGGTTCGGGTCCTGGGTCCGTCCGGGTGAGTTGCTTCGTGGCGGACGGGATGCGCTGGTCATGGCGTTTTCCACGGCGAGTTCGACGGCCACGATGCCGGTGACTTACGCGGCGCTCAAAGATCGCATCGGCCTGCGCGAACAATCCGCCAGCATGGGCGCACTGGTCGGGGCAAATTTCAACAACGACGGCACCGCTCTTTACGAAGCCATGGCGGCCCTGTTTATCGCGCAAATGATCGGGATCGATCTGAGCATGCACCAACAAGTGATGATCGTCCTGACGAGCATCATTGCCTCGGTCG
>CAADGJ010000123.1 GCA_900696505.1 uncultured Nitrosospira sp. | reverse complement strand
TCGTGCGTCGGGCTGTAGGTGAGGGCCGAGGGTGAAGCGAACGGGCGATGACACCGTGGACAGGAAGGCCCGCGCAATGGTCGAATCAGCTCCCAGCACCGGCGGCAGAAAAAGGGCACCGGATCATCAGCGAGGGGTTGCGCACAGGTGGTGCAATCCATCGGAAGCAGCAGCCGCGAGGCCTGCCTGAGAAAGTCCATTATCATTGTCGACTACGTATCGTTGACGTGAAGCCCTTCAGCCTGGTGGGATTGTCTAAGGAACGCTCCAGACCTGTCAAGGTTGTGGGCTGTAAAGGGGGTGTGATATAGCACCATTCGGTCTGCATGCGGGCGATTTCACCATTGGACAGGGTTGGCCGGCTGACGATGCTTGGAACATCCCACGATCATTCACCGTCCAGTCCTGCTGATATGAGCGGTTCTGCGGCCCCACTCGTGAGCGTACACAACCTCTCGAAAGAATATCGCCGTGGCGGAACGGTCTTGTGCGCTCTGCAGGGCGTCACGCTTGAGGTAAAGGCCGGAGAGTTCTGCGCGTTTGTGGGGCCCAGCGGCTGCGGGAAAAGCACGTTACTCAACTTGATCGGAGGCCTGGATCAACCCACCTCGGGAACCATCATGATCGAAGGTCGGGCCGTCACCGATGCGAGCGCGACGGAATGGACCCGTCTCCGGCGCGAGTTGATTGGCATTGTGTTTCAAGCCTTTCATTTGATTCCCGGCCTTACGGTCGCGGAGAATGTGGCGTTGCCCATGTTACTCAAAGGAGAGCAAGGCCGCGCCGTCACGGATCGGATCGATGAAGTCCTGCAGGCGGTGGGGATGGAGGCACGCCGTTCTCATCGACCCAGTGAATTGTCCGGTGGAGAACAGCAGCGGGTGGCCATCGCCCGCGCGATCGTGCATCGGCCCCGTCTGATTTTGGCGGATGAGCCGACGGGAAATTTGGACTCCAAGCAAGGCGCCGATATCGTGAGCCTCTTCCGGACCCTTCCTCAACGGTTCGGCCATTCCGTGTTGTTGGTGACCCACAGCGACAGCGCGGCGGAAGCTGCAGATTATGTCTGGCACATGCGAGATGGGCGTTTGGTCAATCGCATTGCGCACTGATTCCGGGAGGGTGACGGATGCTTACTGTTCCTAACGCTGGACCTGTTCGTGATGCAGAAGAGAACGGATCGGTATGAGTCTCAGCATGACCATTGCGGGCGTCACGTTTCCGAGCTGTTTGATGAATGCGTCCGGGGCGCTCTGTATGACGCGGGAGGAATTGCTGGCTTTGGGACGCTCGCGGGCCGGCGCCATCGTGACCAAGTCGATGACGGTGGAACCGCGGGGCGGAAATCCTGAACCGCGTTATTACGGATTTCCCGGCGGGTCGATTAATTCCATGGGACTTCCGAATCTCGGCTATCTGGCCTATGCGGACCTCATTCCGGAGCTGAAGCAGTTCGGCAAGCCTGTGATTGCCAGTATTGCCGGTCTGTGCGAAGACGACTTTCTCACCATGGCGCGCGTGATCAATCACGCAAAACCCGATCTCATCGAGGTGAACCTGTCTTGTCCGAACATCCCCGGCAAGCCACAGATCGCCTATGACCCGGTCGATTCCGAACGGCTTCTGAAGCGGGTGCGGCCGCTCATCACGGTGCCGATGGGCGTCAAGCTGCCGCCCTATTTTGATCCGGCTCACCATGCGGTGATGGCGGAGGTGATCGGCCGTTGCGGAGTGGACTATTTGAATTTGATCAATTCCGTCGGCAACGGCCTCGTGATCGACCCGAAGCGTGAAACGCCCGTCATCAAACCCAAGGGGGGGTTCGGCGGATTGGGAGGTTCGTTGATCAAGCCTGTTGCCTTGGCCAATGTGCGAGCATTCTGGAAGCTGCTCAGTGGGCGCATTCCGATCATCGGGACCGGCGGAGTCGTGCAGGGGCTCGATGCGTTCGAGCATGTCCTCTGCGGGGCGTCAGCCGTTCAGGTGGGCACGGTGTTGGTGGAAGAAGGTGTCGGTGTCTTCGAACGCCTGGAGCGTGAACTGGAAGCCGAACTGTCTTCTCGCGGAGCGCGACGGGTGGAGGACTATCGGGGCAGGTTAAAAGAGTTGTAACGCGTGGCGCGGAGATTTCACGCCACGCGGTCTTCGGTCGGATTATCTAAAGGCAAAGTTCTTCGGCAGGAAACCTTGCTGCAGCGCCTGGCGGAGCAGTTGGGCCACGTTGCGGACCTTCAATCGCCGCATCAAGTTAAACCGATGCACTTCAACCGTTCGCACGCTGATATCCAGACGGCGGGCGATGTCCCGGTTGGTGTTTCCTTGCGACACCAGTTTAAGAATTTCCTTTTGTCGGGGAGTGAGTCCGTCTGAGCGCCTTGTGCGTCCGGGAGACGCCTTGGCCAACTTCACGGGCTTTCGTTTCTTCGCTGCGGGAGCAGCTTTGGTGGTCTTCGAGGATTTTTTTGCTTGAGGTCGTTTGCGTAGTGCCATAAAGATTTTGTACCCCAATTTCTACTGAAAGTAATCTTAACATACCTGGGTAAATCTGTAAAAACAATTACTAGACTGTAGGACGAACGCGCGTACGTATGTCGTTGTTTCACTCTTCTTTACTGAGAGTCTGTGCGAGCCTGGGGTGGACACATTTGTCCACCCATCCGGGGCGGACAGCGTTGACCATGTTCGGTGTCGGGCTTGGCGTGGCGGCCACTATTGCCGTCCAAACGGCCAACGTGGAAGTCCTGCGTTCCTTCGAGGAATCAGTCTTGACGGTAGCCGGCCCGGTCACGCTGGAGGTGTCGGCCGGGGAAACCGGCTTGGACGAACGTCTGATCTCCACCGTACGGACGGTCCCCGGTGTCTTGTCGGCTCGACCGGTGCTGGAGGTCGGGGTGCGGGTCACAGACGGCCGGTCCCCCCGGCAGTCGTTTTCGATCCTTGGCCTGGACCTATTGGAAGAGTTGAGCCCGGAGGGAGGACGTGTCGTTTCTCCAGCGAATCGAGGGGAGGGGGCCGGTGAGCGAATGCCACTGGAAGACCTCCTGGCAAGAAATGGCCTTCTGATCGGGCACGCCCTAGCGTCGGAGTTGAGTCTCGCGCCACGGGCTCAGTTGGCGCTGCAGAGCGGGGATCAGCACGTGTCGGTGTCGATTATCGGAGTCATGGGCCGGCGTCCTGGTGGGCCTTCGCCCTGGGACCGCATGGCGGTGATGGATATTGCAGCAGTGCAGCGGACGTTCGGACTGATCGGCCGCCTTGATCGTATCGATGTGGTGACGACGCCCACTTCGTCGGTTGAGCAGGTGGCGGAGGCCATCGGGCGGGTTTTGCCCCCGGCTACCACCATACGTCGCCCGATTCAGCGCAGCCAGCAGGTTGAATCGATGGTGGGGGCCTTTCAACTGAATCTCTCCGTGTTGAGCATGGTGGGGCTGTTGGTCGGGATCTTCCTGATCTACAACACGGTCTCCTTTACGGTGGCGCAGCGACGTCGGGAGGTGGGGATTCTCCGCGCCATCGGCATGTCGGAGCCGATGGTCGTCGCTGTGTTCCTGGCGGAAGCCGGGATGTTCGGTGTCGTGGGCGGGCTGCTCGGAGGCATGCTCGGCCTGTTGTTGGGCGATGTGCTTGTCGCGCTGGTCGGCAGGACGATCCATGATCTGTATACACCGCTGTCCCATTCGACAGGAACTGTTGGTTTTCCTGTCGGGTCTGGCCGGTTATTGGTCGAAGCGGTATTGATCGGGAGCGGAGTGTCGGTTCTGGGCGCGCTTGGTCCGAGCGTCGATGCCGGACGTACGATTGTGGTCGCGGCTCTGGCACCGGGTGAGTACGACGTCGCTCAACGTGTTCGCGCGGCGTCACTGGGGGGGGGCGGGTGGAGTGCTGTTACTCATCGCTCTGGGATGCGCATTGGCCGGCCCGGTGGGTGGCGTACCGATCTTCGGGTACGTGGCAACCTTTTGTCTTCTTGCCGGCCTGTCCTGCCTCGTCCCCATCCTGTTGCAGAGCCTCTGCCGTACCCGGGAATTAACGACGCTTTCGCAGGCGCCGACGTTGGGCGGAGCCATTCGGCACATTGCCCGAGAGCAGACCAGCCGGGGCATGGGAAGAAATGCCGTCACGGTGTCGGCCTTTCTCGTGGGCGTTGCGATCATGGTTGGTGTGCTGGTGATGATCCGCAGCTTTCGCGACACGGTTGAAATCTGGATCGATCAGACCGTCATGGCGGACTTTATTGTCGCTCCTGCCGGATGGCCGCACGCCGTGCGCAGCGGGTCGTCCAGTCCGGTACTGCCTGGTGCCTGGCGGGCTCGGTTGGCCAATGCTCCTCTGGTCTCGGCGGTAGACATGTACCGTGACCTGCGTATCGATCTGCAGGGCCGGCCGGTCTCGCTGGTTTCGAGAGACCTGGCACTCCATGCGGCACGGAGCCGGTATCTCTTCGTCGCAGGGGAGTCCGCGGCAATCTTGGCTCGTGCTGCGGCCGGGGAAGGCGCGATTCTTTCGGAAGTCGTGGCGAATCATTTGGCGCTGGGCAAAGGGGATCGATTGTCCATCGTGACCCCAAAGGGCGAACAGTCCGTGGAGGTGCTGGGAGTCTTTTATGATTATGCCACCGATGGCGGAAAGATCGTCATTGATCGATCCTTGTATCAACAATGGTGGCCTGATGACGGCGTGACCGTGTTTCCCGTCTATGTCGAATCGGGAGCCGATATGGGGAAGGCAAGAATGGCGATTCTCGGCACCCTCGCTCAGGCGTCGCAGGGAAATCTCATGCCGACCGTATTGAGTAATGCAGAATTGCGCCAGGAGCTTCTTCGAATTTTCGACCGGACGTTTACGTTGACCTATGTGCTGGAAGCCATCGCCGTGATTATTGCGACGTTAGGTATCATCAACACGTTGGTCACGTCGGTGGTTGAGCGGCGTCGTGAATTGGCCACGCTCCAGGCCTTGGGCAGTAGCCGGGGGCAGGTCACGGCGTTGATTTTATGGGAGGCCGGCTATTTGGGATTGCTGGGGACAGGGATGGGTTTGGTCGGAGGGGGAGCCCTGGCGCTCATTCTGATCCGGGTGATCAACCGGCAGTCATTCGGTTGGACCATCCAGATTTCGTGGCCCATCGGCCTGATGGCGGAGGTTGCCGCCTTGGCCCTGGTGGCCTCGCTCGTCGCAGGGTTCTGGCCGGCCCGCTGGGCCGCCAGACAACCCTTGGTCGAGGGACTGCGTTATGAATGAAGGCCGACAGCCGGTTCGGCGGACGAAGTGGCACCCTGTGTCGGAAGCGCGTCCACTTGAATGTCGAATCCCAGGTCTTCGATCATGCGCCAGACTTCTGCGGCCGGTTGTCCCGGAGTGGTGAGATACCCGTTCACAAACACTGAATCGGCCGGGTAGAGTGCCAATGGCTGGAGGCTGCGTAAGTTGTGTTCTCGTCCGCCGGCGATACGAAGCTCCGTCCGCGGGTGAAGGAAGCGGAAGAGGCAGAGGGCTTTCAGGCACCGCTGCGGCGTCAGCGGAGTGCAATGCTCCAGTGGCGTGCCGGAGGCCGGATGCAGCATGTTGAGCGGAATCGAATCGGGCTTGACCTCGCGCAGGGCCAGTGCCAAATCGATCAAGTCCTCATCGCCTTCTCCCATCCCGACGATGCCGCCTGAACAGATTTCCAGTCCGGCCGTCCTGGCATGTCGAATGGTGGCGAGCCGGTCTTGAAAGGTGTGCGTGCTGCAGATTTCCGTGTGATAGGCTTCGCTCGTATTCAAATTGTGATTGATGCGATCCACGCCGGCTGCTTTGAGGTCTTTTGCCTGCCGTTCGTTGAGGATTCCCAGGGAACAGCAGATCTGGATCGGGACTTCCTGCTTGATGGATCGGACGGCTGAGGCGATATCGGCGATCTCCCGATCCAGCGGGCTGCGTCCGCTGATGACGATGCAGTAGCGTTGGGCTTTCGCGGCTGCCGCACGGCGCGCGCCGGTCACCATTTGATCTTGCGGCAACAATCCATATCGTTCGATGGGCGCCGTGGACACGGATGATTGCGAGCAGTAGCCGCAGTCTTCCTGGCAGGCGCCGCTCTTGGCGTTCAAGAGCATTTGCAGGCGCACCGTCTTACCGAAGTACCGTTCCCGGACCTTAAAGGCGGCCTGCAGAAGCTCGAGCAGGTTGGTGTCCGGTGTATGTAGTACGGTGAGGCATTCCTCTCGGGTGAGTAATTCGTCCCGCAAGGCCTTGTCGGCCAGGATCGTGAAATCAGTCATGCACGCTACTCCTCGAAAAAACAGGCAAGCCCCGCTCCTTCAGCAATGCCTCCGTGAGCAAAGGATCTGTCTGTAACATGAAAAACGGGCGGTGGAAACCCTACACGGTTTCAAACGGAGATGCAATGCCTTGATAGGGGACGGCAGGCAGCCGGGCAGCCTGTCCGTCCTGATCGGCACCGGATTTGGTGCTGTCTCTCCAGGGAAGGGCGACGTAGGTATTCCAGCGGCCGCACCGCCGGCACCGGCCGGACCATTCGGCCAACTCATGGTGGCACTGGGTGCATTGGTAGGGCACCACGACTCGCTTTTTGAAGCCCAGGGCTTTCTTGAGCTCGCCCACCGCTTCGTCCATGTGTTGCTTGCGCAGGAACAGATTGGCCATGATCTTATGGTAATCAACGAGCTGTTCCTGCGTGCCATCCAGCGTTGAAAGCACGTCGTACGCTTCATCGACCATTTCGAGCCGGTAATACAGCTTGCCCAGGTAGAACTGGATCACAGCATTGTGCGGATCCTGTTGCAGAGCTTCCTGGTAGACACGGATGATTTCATCCGGTTCTCCCAGCTCCAGGAACAGTTCCTCGAGGCGGTGAAGGATGATGACGCTGCGCGTCTTGGCGTAAATCTTCTTGAGAATTTCGACCGCGTTCTTGATTTTGCCCTCACGGACCAAGATTTCCCCGATGCCGATGTAGGCCGGCAGAAAGGTGCGATCTTTCTTAATCGCGCCTCGGAAGTACCGGCGGGCCTTGTCCGGGTGCCCTCGTTCCAAGAGTTGGCGGCCGACTTCGTACATACAGCCCAATAACAGATTGGCCTCGGCGCGTCGCTCGCTTTCCGGCAGGTTAGCCTTGACCAACCGGTGTTGAATCTCCAGCGCGTCGCTCCATTTTTCGAGCCTGATTTGCAGATCGCGCTTGCGGATCAGGGCCATTAGATTGTCCGGCTCGATCCGCAGAATATTCTGGAGTGTCTGAAGTGCCTCTTCATAGCGACGGGCGCCTTCAAGATCTTTGGCTAATTCGAGAAGCACCTCCACATTTCGTTCTTCAATGCGATAGGCCTGCTGGTGGAGCCGGATGGCCTCCGTAAAGTTGCTTTCAGAGCGATAGATATTTCCGAGCCAGAGCAGCGAATCGGTCCGGTTCGGATCAATGACCAGGGCCCGCTCAAACAGACTCACCGCATCGGCTGTACGCTTGGACATGAAGGCGTGCGTGCCATCCCGGTGGAGCGCGTCCACTTTCTCTTTACGGCGGACGAGGCGATTGGTGCGCCAATTCATGAAGACGTGGGAGGTTTCTTTGATCGTCACGATCAGTGCAACCAGCGTGGCGCCCAGGGCCATCGAGAATAGCACCAAGGAGACGGGGCTGAGCTCGAAGATCGCGTCGGGACTGGTCCGGACGGTGATCGTGCCCGGGTTCAGTTCGCGGAAATAGCTGTAGAGAAAGATGCCGACACTGACCAGGAAGATCGTGGAGAGGAGCCGAAACATGCTAGACCCGTTTCCGGGTGCGAGCGGGACGGGCCTTCGTTCGTGCGGGGGGAGTCACCTTCACGGCGCGCTCTTCCGGCAGCTTGACCTGTCCTGCGTCGCCCCACAGTCGTTCGAGGGCGTAGTGTTCGCGAATATCCTTTTGGAAGATGTGGACGATGACGTCACCAAAGTCCATGACGACCCACTTGGCAGACGACGCGCCCTCGATACCGAGCGGCGGATGCCCCTGGGCCTTGAGCACATCGCCGACATGGTCCGCGATCGCCCGTGCTTGACGCTCCGACTCTCCGGAGCCGATGACTAAATAGTCGGCGATAGAGGTCAGCTTGGCGATATGCAGGATCAGGACATCGGTGGCTTTCTTGTCCAGAATGGCGGCCGCCACCGCGAGAGCTTTGGCTTTTGTTTCAGAAACGCTCACTGTCCTCCCTGTATAACCCCTCGCGAAGTATATAGGATTCGACCAGGGGGGGCAACAGATTTGCCAGTGCACGGCCATCCGCGACGCGTGCTCTGATTTCCGAGGCAGAGCTCTCGCAGGGCGGCAGCCTCAGGAAAGTCACGGTCCGGCCGGTTTTCAGGGGCACGTCCGCTCGCTCCAGCCGGCCTGTATCCAGAGCGAGCAACTCCTCCTTGGGCACTTCGGGAAAGAGAGGCAGCGAGGCCACGGTCAGAAACGTTGTGGCGGGCCTGGAAATTACGACGAAATGACACAGGCTAAGAAGCTGTGCGGCATCCTTCCAGGAAGGCAGGTCCAGAAAGGCATCGAGGCCAATGATGAAGAAAATCTCCGTGTCGGACCCGTATTGCTCTTGAAGGGCACGGACCGTGTCGATGGAATAGGATTTGCCGGATCGGCAGATTTCGATATCGGTAAGGGTGAAGGCAGGCTCGTCCTGAATAGCCAATTGCACCATGCGGTAGCGATGCTGTGCGGACGCCAAGGTGTCTGGTTGTTTGTGCGGAGGATCTCCGGTCGGGATGAACAAGACTTGATCCAGACACAGCAGACGCCGCGCCGACTGCGCAATCGAGAGATGGCAGCGGTGAATCGGATTAAAACTGCCGCCCAAAACTCCCAGACGCATAGGAGGCTACCTTCACGCACGATTGTGCAGGTCTCGGATGGACAGGCCCCCGTCGAACGACGCCCTGCATCGGCGGCGTCTGGCGGCCGCTACAAGAGCACCAGGTTGTCCCGGTGAATGACCTCTTCATACTCTTGGAGACCGGGGATCTTTTGGATATCGGCGGTCTTGAGGCCCTTGATGCGGGTCAGGATCGTGGAGGAAAAATTAACCAGGCCTTTGGCGCACTCTTTGCCGTCAGGTCCGGCGCAGGTGACCGGATCCCCAGCTTCGAACTGGCCGGTGATGTCGCGAATGCCTGAGGCCAGAAGGCTTTTGCCGTTTCGCACCAGTGCATCCACCGCGCCTTGATCCAATTGCACATGTCCGCGGGGCCGCAACGTGAATGCAATCCAATGTTTGCGGCTGTTCATGCGTCGCTCCCGGCCGAGAAACAGGCTGCCCCCCGGTTGCCCGGACAGCACATCCGGAAGCAGACCCGTGCGAGTCCCGTTCAGGATCAAGGTCGCGACCCCGTATTCGCCCACTTTCTTAGCGGCGCGGACCTTCGTGGCCATGCCGCCGGTTCCTTCGAAGGTGGAGGACATGCCCGCCCGTTGTTCAATGTCGGCCGTGATCTCCTGAATCAGGGGAATCAAGGTGGCTTGTAAATCTTTGCGAGGGTCGGCGGTGAACAGTCCATCCACGTCTGACAGAATGATCAGCAGGTCGGCGTCTACGAGGTGGGCGACCTGTGCTGCCAGCGTATCGTTGTCTCCTACGCGGATCTCTTCGACGGCAACCGTATCGTTCTCATTGATGATGGGGATGACGCCGAATTTGATCAGCGTGGTGAGGGTGTGCCGGGCGTTCAAAAACCGGCGGCGATCCGCGAGGTCTTCATGGGTCAGCAGCACTTGGGCCACGCGAAGCGAGAGGCGCTCGAACGCCTTCTCGTAGGCCCACATCAGCAGGCTCTGACCGACCGCCGCGGCCGCCTGTTTGACCGGCAGGCTTTTGGGGTACTCACGTAGCTCCAGTTTTTTGATGCCCGAGACGACGGCACCGGACGAGACGACCAGCACTTCTCGCCCCTGTGCGCGCACGTGGGCAATTTCGGAGGCGAGTCGTTCGATGCGCTCGGTGCTCAGGCCGGATTCGCGTGAGGCGACCAGACTGCTTCCGATCTTGATGACGACACGTCTGGCTTGCTTTAGGAGTTCGTCTCGCACGGGGTCTTCCGGAGCAGTTCCACCTGTTGGCCCATGTAGAGTATGCACTCGTCCAGACCTTCTCGCGTGGCTGCCGAAATCGCAAAAAATGGAATCTTGCGCCGCTGGCAATATTTCCGAAGTTGTTCGAGGCGCTCGCCTTCGCCTTTGATGTCGAGCTTCGTGCCTACTACGGCAAAGGGACGCGCGGCGAGTGCCTCATCGTAGGCGGAGAGTTCATGACGCATGACCTTGAGGCTCGCCACTGGCTCCTCCGTGGCCCACTCTGAAATATCGATGACATGGATCAGCAGGCTGGTGCGCTCGATGTGCCGGAGGAACTGAAAGCCGAGGCCTTTCCCTTCATGGGCGCCTTCAATCAGTCCGGGAATGTCGGCAATGACGAAGCTGTGTTCGCCCGTCGAGCGGACGACACCCAGGTTCGGTGTAAGGGTTGTAAAGGGATAGTCAGCGATCTTGGGACGCGCCGCAGAGACGGCGGCGATGAGCGTCGATTTTCCGGCGTTCGGGTAGCCGACTAATCCGACATCCGCGAGGAGTTTCAAGTCGAGGCGCAGGAGGCGTTCTTCGCCCGGTGTGCCCGGCTCGAACTGAGTCGGAACGCGGTTGGTTGAGGTGGCGAATCGCGAGTTGCCGCGGCCTCCCAGTCCTCCCTTGGCGATGACGCAACTCTCGCCATCCGCGGTCAGGTCCGCCAAAAGTTCCTGCGTATTTGCATCGAGCACGATCGTGCCGACCGGGACAGGTATCCGCACGTCTGCGCCGCGTCGACCCTGGCAGTTGCTGCCGCCGCCGACCTCGCCGTTTTCTGCTTCGTAATGTTTTTGGTATCGAAGATCCAGCAGGGTGCTGAGGCGAGTCGTGGCCTCGACAATGACGCTGCCTCCGTCCCCGCCGTCCCCGCCGTCGGGGCCGCCGCGCGGGACAAACTTTTCCCGACGGAAGCTGCAGGCTCCGTTGCCGCCGTGCCCGGCCTTTACCAGGATTTGGACTTGATCGACAAATGTAGACATCGCAGCGAGCCCCCACCCGGCGTCATTTATTCAGGAATCACAGTATAGCGTATCCGCCGGCTCATGGGGGGTGCTGCGTAAGCGAAGGGGCGCTGTTCCGCGGAACAAGACTGAAGCTAAGGAGGGATCAGGCCTTCGCGGTAACTGGATAGACGCTGACCTTTTGCCGTCCGCGGCCACCTTCGAACTTTACGACACCGGACACGTAGGCATAGAGGGTGTGATCGCGTCCAAGGCCGACGTTGAGGCCGGGGAAGAATTTCGTTCCCCGTTGGCGCACAATGATGGAGCCGGCCTTGATGGTCTCTCCGCCGTAGGCTTTTACGCCGAGGTATTGTGGGTTACTGTCACGGCCGTTTCTTGTCGAACCGCCGCCTTTATTTGTTGCCATGGCAAACTCCCCTTCGAGTCGTTACTTCGATGCGATCTCAGTGACCCGCAGCTGCGTAAAGCCCTGCCGGTGGCCTCTGGTTCGGCGATAATTTTTGCGACGTTGCTTCTTGAAAACCGTGATGGACCTGGTGCGTCCCTGGCGGATGATTTCCGCGGTGACTCGCGCGCCGGCAACGACCGGCTGGCCGATGACCAGTCCACTGTCGCCATTCAGCAATCGAACCTTGTCGATCTGCACGGAATGGCCGACATCGCCCGGGAGCGACTCCACTTGGAGTACGGTCCCTGTTTCCACTCGATACTGTTTTCCACCTGTTTCGATAATAGCGTACATGTGCGTCCTTCTCCTCGTCAGCAGAACGTGGGTGTTTATCACAGCCTCGGCGAGAGTGTCAAGAATTAGTCCTGGTGTTGCGCGAAACCATTCCTTGTCGTGCGGCACGAAGAAGTGGAGTCGTACGGTCGGAGGCAACAAAACTACGGCCCGGGAGCGTGGCGGCTGTTATCTTGACGCTCATCGCGAGCCGCTGGTATTATCCCGCGCATGTTACAAACCAGCGAAAAAATATGGATGGATGGCAAGTTTGTGGCGTGGGCCGATGCACAGGTTCATGTGTTGACCCACTCACTTCATTATGGATTAGCGGCCTTTGAAGGCATCCGCTGCTATAAAGGCACCAGCGGGTCGGCCATTTTCAGGCTACCCGAGCATGTGGACCGCCTATTTGAGTCGGCGCACATCGGTCTGATCGAGATTCCCTATGACCGAAAGCAAATGACCGACGCCATTATCGAAACGGTCAGAGTCAATCGGCTAGAGGCTTGCTACATTCGCCCGCTCGTGTATATCGGCTATGGCGCCATGGGACTGTATCCGGGAGAAAATCCCATCAAGGTCAGTATCGCTGCCTGGAAATGGGGGACTTATCTGGGGGATGAGGCGCTGCAGAAGGGCATTCGTGCCAGAGTGTCTTCATTTACACGACACCATGTGAACGTGTCCATGACGCGTGGCAAAATTTCCGGCTACTACGTGAACTCGATTCTCGCCAAGCGGGAGGTCAAAGCCGACGGGTATGATGAAGCGATTATGCTCGATCCCGAAGGTTATGTGGCTGAGGGGACGGGAGAAAATGTCTTCATCGTGCGACGCGGTGTGTTGAAGACGACTCCGTTAACCTCGATTCTGGAGGGGATTACGCGCAATTCCATCATTCAGCTGGCGAAAGAGCGCAACATTCCCGTGGTTGAGGAACGATTCACCCGTGATGAAATGTATGTGGCCGAGGAAGTTTTTGTGACGGGGACGGCTGCAGAACTCACGCCGGTGACCGAAATTGATCAGCGGCGTATCGGGACCGGAAAACCAGGGACGATCACGCAGACCTTACAGAAAGCGTTTTTTGATGTCGTGCGCGGGACCGATGCGGCTCACAGTCAGTGGCTGACTCCCGTTTAGCAAGTCTCGGTAACCTCACCTGATCTCTTAGTCGAGCATTCATCACATTGATGTGCTGTGGCGCGAACGCTGCACTGGCCTTCGAACTCCTGCACTCAGAGTGCTTCTCCATTCCACTACTAGCGTAGTGCCCGCGCGAGCAATCATAGGGGTCTCAATTTTTAGTCAGAGCGAGAGGAAACGATTCGGCTCGTTGATCGAAACCTGCGTGGAATCGAAGGCTAGCTGGAACAGTAGGTCTTAGTGGGAGCTATCGGTGGAGGAATGCGAGTCTTTCGCCGGTGGCGTCGCGGTTTCTGACGGTGTCGTACTGGGAGTGGTTGCCGCAGGTTTCTTGTTCAGATCAATGACCGTCGAGGAAAAGTTCCGATCCTTCGCAAGAATGGCTAGAGACAATGAAGTGAACATGAAGACAAACGCGGTGATGACCGTGAACTTGCTCAAGAAGTTGGCGGGCCCTCGGCTGCCGAACACGGTTTGGCTGGATCCACCAAAGGCCGCTCCGATTTCAGCGCCCTTACCGGATTGCAGCAGAATGGCTCCAATCATAAGGAGGCAGACGATGACATGAATGATGATGAGCAATGTGTACATGGTTGAGTCTTTAGGCCGTGGTAGGTTTGGACCCGATCGCGACTTTGGCGAGTGTAGCAAAAGAGACCGGATCTAAACAAGCCCCGCCGACTAATGCGCCGTCGATTTCTTCGGAAGCCAGAAATTCGGCGATATTGTGCGGAGTGACGCTGCCTCCATACAGAATCCGAACACGCGACCCTGCTTCAGCTCCGCTCAGTTCATTGATGGTTTGGCGGATCAATCGATGGACCGGCACCGCCTGTTCCGGCGATGCGGCTCGCCCCGTTCCAATGGCCCACACTGGTTCATAGGCGATGACCATCGACTCAAGATGTTGCCCCTCGATTCCAGCCAGCCCTGCGCGAACCTGTCGCTGGATTACGTGATCTGTTTGATTGGTATCGCGATCGTGAAGTGTTTCGCCCACACAGAGAACCGGTTGGATGCCGTTACGCAAAGCAGCCAGAACCTTCTGGTTGGTCCAGCTGTCTTGCTCGCCGAAGTATTGGCGGCGTTCCGAATGGCCCACCAGGACAAATTGACAGCCGAGATCCTTCAGCATGGTTCCCGACACTTCTCCGGTGAACGCCCCCTTATCTTCCCAATACACGTCCTGTGCGCCAAGCAGAAAATCCGGTGAGGAACCGAGCGCCTCATGGGCTGCATGCAGCGCGGTAAAGGGCGGTGCAAAACCGACCTGGATTCCTTCAGACGTAGGCAGCTCCTGGGTGAGGCGACGAACGAACGCCCCCGCTTCGGTGGCGGTCTTATTCATTTTCCAGTTGCCGATGAGGAAGCGGGTTCTCACGAAGCCTCTAGTGGGAGAATGGAGAAAGGGTGTCGTTACGCTGCACGATTGGGGAGGGCGGCAAGTCCCGGTAAGGTTTTCCCTTCGAGCAGCTCCAGGGCTGCGCCACCACCGGTCGAAATAAACGAAATGCTTTCGGACTCTCCGGCGCGGTGAATAGCCAGGGCTGTTTCGCCTCCTCCGACAATGGTCAGCGCGTAGGCGTTGGCCACGGAGTGAGCCATGGCGAGGGTGCCTCTCGCGAAGGCGTCGACTTCGAACATGCCCATGGGACCATTCCACAGAATGGTTTTCGCATCCTGCACGGCTTCCGAGAACAATTTTACGGAGGCGGGACCGATGTCCAGGCCATACCATCCCTTGGGAATTTCCTGAACCGGAACGATTTTCGTTTCGGCTCCGGGCTCCCGGCCGGCCGCAACGACGCAGTCCACGGGAAGATAGAATTTGACGCCACTGGCAAAGGCGTGGTCCTGCACCCCTTTGGCAAAGTCGAGCATGTCGTTTGCAACGAGTGACTGGCCGATCTCAAGACCCATGGCTTTGAGGAACGTGAACGCCATGCCTCCGCCGATGATGACCTTGTCGACTTTCTTGCCGAGATTCTCGATCACGCCGATTTTCCCGGATACCTTAGCGCCGCCTAAAATGGCTACGAACGGACGCACCGGATTTTCGACGGCTCCCTCCAGGTATTCGATTTCTTTCTTAAGGAGATACCCGGCTGCCGCTTCGGGAATATATTTGGTGATGCCGACCGTGGATGCATGGGCTCGATGGGCGGCACCGAACGCGTCATTGATATACACATCAGCGAGTGCGGCCAGCGCCTTGGAGAATCCTTCGTCGTTCTTTTCTTCTTCGGGATGAAAGCGGAGGTTTTCCAATAACATCACATCGCCAGGCTGCATCTTGGCAACCAGGCCTTCAACGGCGGAGCCGATGCAATCCGGCGCAAAAATCACTTCTTTGCCGAGCAGGCGCTGGAGGCGTTTGGCCACTGGAGCCAGGCTGAACTTCGGATCGAATTTGCCTTTCGGACGGCCGAGGTGGGAGCACAAAATGACCTTGGCGCCCTCGTCGACGGCACGATTGATGGTGGGAAGGGTCGATCGAATCCTCGTGTCGTCGGTGATCTGCAAGGAATCATCAAGGGGTACGTTGTAGTCGGCGCGAATAATGACGCGCTTTCCGCGAAGTTGCAGGTCCTCGATAATCCGTTTGCGAATATTCATGGCAGATCCTCACTCCTCCTCTGGTGTGTCCGCGCCGGGCGCTGGCAGCTCCGGCCGGTGCTGCACGTCAGAAAAGCGTGTCGTGCGTGACGCCTGTTACGCCGATTTTGCAACAATATACTTGATCAGGTCCCGCACGCGGCAGGAATAGCCCCACTCGTTATCGTACCAAGCGGTGACTTTGACGAGCCGTTTATCGATGACGGCGGTCAGCGGAGCGTCGACAATGGCAGAGTGGGCATCATCCTTGAGGTCGATGGAGACGATGGGTGCTTCCGAGTAGGCCAGCACATTTTTCATGGGCCCTTCAGCAGCCTTCTTGAATGCGGCATTTACGCCGGCCACATCGCAATCCTTCTCCGTTTCGACGGTGAGGTCCACCAGCGATACATTGGGGGTGGGAACGCGAATGGCCAATCCGTCGAGCTTTCCTTTCAGTTGCGGAATAACCAGGTGCAGGGCCTTCGCCGCTCCGGTGCTGGTGGGAATCATCGACATCCCTGCAGCACGCGCCCGCCGCAAATCTTTGTGGGGCAGATCGAGGAGCTGCTGGTCGTTCGTGTAAGAGTGGATCGTCGTCATGACGCCGTGTTTAATGCCGAAGTTTTCCAACAAGACTTTTGCCACCGGGGCCAGACAGTTCGTGGTGCAGGAGGCATTGGAGACGATATGGTGAGCTTTGGCGTCGAAGACCTGCTCATTTACTCCAAGGACCACTGTGGCATCAGGATCTTTCGCGGGGGCGGAAATGATGACCGTTTTAGCTCCGGCCGACAGGTGCTTTCCCGCGCCTTCGCGGTCGGTAAAATGGCCGGTCGATTCGACGACGATATCCACGCCGAGAGCTTTCCATGGGAGCTCTTTGGGGTCCCGGACCGCGAGAACCTTGATCGCGCGGCCGTCAATGATGAGCTGGTCGTCTTTGGCCTCGACGGAAGCGTCCAGCGTGCCATGAACCGAGTCATACTTGAGCAAATAGGCCAATGTTTTGGCATCGGTGAGATCGTTGATGGCGACAAATTCGAGGCTGGGATCTCCCAGGGAAGCGCGAAGAACGTTGCGGCCGATGCGTCCGAATCCATTGATGCCGATGCGTGTGGTCATGGGGCTAAATCCTCAAGAATTAAACGGGTTGAACAGAGTAGATCTGGGGCGATAGTACTGACCGACTTTCTGCGTGTCAAGCATACAAAAAGAGGGAAGGCCGGTGGATATTGGCGAAAGGGCCTCAGGGAAATGATGGGGTGTTGGCCGTCTTGTTGTGGACGTATGGGGTCCGGTAGAGTCTCATGCCTGAGCGTTCATCGAGATGGGGCGTGATGCAATCTGAAAAGCTGCAGTTCGAAGCGTGCAAGGTCTTGGAGTGGGCCAAACTGTTGGATCTGTTGGCCGGCTACGCCCAGTCGGCGGTTGGGGCGGAGCAATGCCGGTCCATGGAATTGGAGCGGGACGTGGCGCAGGCTCGGCTTCGCCAGGAAGAAACCTCCGACCTGTTGCGCCTGCGGGCCGGCGTCGACCCTTTTCCTGTCCTGCGATTCCCTGACGTGACGGAGTGGTTGAAGCGAGTGGTGAAAGGCGCCTGTTTGGAGGCGCATGAGCTACGAGACATCGCGCTGGTGTTGGAATTGGTCGTGGATGTCCAGCGATACCTGCTGCGTCATCAGTCCGACGCTCCGACGGTCGGCGCCATGGCCGAGCAGTTGGGACCGGTGACGGAATACCGCCGGCTAACGGTCGCGCTGAACGGGGCCATCGACCCCGATGGGTCCATTCGTGACTCGGCCAGCCCTGAGGTGCACCGGTTGATCCAACGGGCCAACGATTTTAAACAACAGATGCGGCATCGGCTCGAGCACATTCTGCATTCGCGGCGCTATGAAGAAGTGTTGCAAGAACGATATTTCGCGCAGCGGGAAGGGCGCTATGTGGTTCCGATCAAGGCCGAGATGCAAGGCCGCATGCCCGGTATCGTACATGACGTCTCATCCAGCGGTGCCACACTTTTTCTGGAGCCTCGGGAACTGGTGGATCTCAATAACTCCATCAAGGTCGTCGATCTGGATATCGAACGGGAGGTGCGCAGGATTCTTCGGGAACTTTCGGCGCTGGTGGCCCCTCATCAACCGGCGCTCGCCGGCAGTGTGGCTCTGCTTGGTCGGCTGGACGCCATTTCGGCAAAGGCAGGCCTGAGTCAACGTCTGCAAGGTTCCCCGCCCCGGCTCAATGACCAGGGACGCATTCTTCTGACGCAGGCGCGGCACCCGTTTCTGGTGGTGAGCAAAGATCAGGTCGTGCCGAATGACCTCGCGTTCGATGAAACCGTACGGGTCCTGATCATTTCCGGGCCGAACACGGGCGGGAAGACGGTCATCTTGAAATTACTGGGTCTGTTCTCTCTGATGGTCCGTTGCGGGTTGCATCTTCCCTGTGCCCCCGAGTCGGAGATGGCGATCTTTCCGTCTGTGTATGCAGACATCGGGGATGCGCAAGATCTGGCGCGCGACTTATCCAGCTTTTCTGCCCACATCACACAAATGGTGCAGTTACTGAACGAAGTGTCTGATGGAGTGGGGAGTGAACACGACAGGGAGCCAGTGCCTCCCGGACGAGCGCTGGTGTTGTTAGATGAGCCGGTCACCTCCACCGATCCGGCCGAAGGCGCAGCGCTCGCGAGTGCACTGCTCTGTCGGCTTGCTGCGGCTGGGGTGAAAGTGGTGGCCACCACACACTACAGTCTCCTGAAAGGTCTGGCCCAGGACAGGGCGGGTTTCGCCAATGCCAGCGTGGAATTTAATCTCGACACGCTTTCCCCGACCTACCGCTTGATTCAAGGGCAACCAGGCGGCTCGGCCGCAATCGAAATTGCCGGGCGGCTCGGGATGGATCAGTCGCTGCTGGAGGATGCCCGCGCACGGCTGCAGGGAGACCACCGGTTGCTGGAGACACTGTTGAGCGATTTGCAGGACAAACAACGACGACTCAATGACGACCTGACGGCGGCCACGGCGGCCAGACAGGGTGCTGAGCAGGCTTCTCGCGAGGCGCAGGAGTTGCTCACGTTCCTGCAGGAATCCGAGCGGGATGAGCGGCAGGGGTTGAAGAAAAAGTTGTCTCAGGAGTTTCAGCGGGCCCGCGCCGCGGTCCAGGCGACGATGGACGATCTCAAGCGCGATCAAAAGCTGCTCAAGGCCAAGGAGGCCAAAGCCCGGTTGGTCGAATTGGAAGAGGCAGTCCGGCGCGAGGCCGGAGACTCCGAAGAACCGATTCCGATTGATCAGCTGACTGTCGGAGATGCGGTCGAAGTGATCGGGCTGGGGATGACAGGCACGTTGCTGGAAAGTCCCCAGGGTAAGAAACGCGTGCGTCTGAAGGTCGGCGAGGGCGAAATCCTGGCCAATGTGGCGAGCCTGACGGGAGTCTCCAAGGCTCGCCAGCCACAAGCGCCAGCCGCAGGCAAGACGACCGTTGTCTCACCGAGGCGAACCAGCCAGACCTTGGCGCCTGAAGACATCCAGGAGACGCTGGATGTCCGTGGTCAGGCAGCCGACGATGCGTTGGATGTGGTGGTCGCCGGTCTCGATCGCGCCATTCTCGGCGGTAGCCCGTTCGTACGCATCATCCATGGGCACGGGACCGGCCGGTTGAGAAGCGCCTTGCGAGACTACCTGAAAGACTCACCGTACGTGGTGGCGTTTCGAGGGGGCGATCGCGCAGAGGGAGGCGACGGCGTCACGATTGTGCAGCTGCGGTGAGATCCCGCCGAGACCCGCTCAAAAACACCCGTAGCCCCTTTCGCTCTTTCTCGTTCTCCAGTACGATAGCCCGCCTGTGACATGATCGGGGGCGGACCTGTCTTGTTCATGCCATTTTCTCCACGAACCAAAAAAATCCTTTCAGCGATTGCCGTCGGAGTTGCGGTCTATGCCCTGGTGACCGGGCTCCGCATGACGCGATGGTTCGAGGTGGTTGAACTCAAGGCCTTCGACCATCTCGTCCGGCGCTATGCCGATCCTGCCAAGGCCGATTCAAGTCTCGTGCTGCTGGCCATCGATGAATCCAGCCTGGAAGCGTTCGGGCGCTGGCCCTGGCCGCGTGACAGGTACGGGTATGTCGTGCGGTATCTCAAACGGGCCGGAGCCAAGGCGGTCGTCTTCGATGTGATGTTTTTCGAACCGGACGACAATGCCGAAGAATTCGATCAATCCTTCGCCGACGATGTGAAGGCAGCGGGGAATGTCTTCCTGCCGATGTTGTTTCAATCCGAAGCGGCCCCGGTTCCAGCCGGGCTGCAGGACCATGCCACCGTAAAGGCCGAACGATCGGACTCAGGACCGGTACAGGCTGCAGCGCACCCGGGTGTGAAATTGCCCATTCCTGTGTTGGCGCAACAGGCGCGTGGGTTGGGCGTCATCAATCTGTCTGCCGACGCCGACGGGCCTACAAGGCGTCTTCCCCTGCTGGGGCGGGTGCAAGGAAATCTGGTGCCGCATCTCTCGTTGGCGGTAGCCCGATACGTGTTAGGCGGTAGCGAGCTCGCGATGCGGGACGACCGCTTGCAGATCGGCGACAGCAGCGTTCCTCTGGATGCTGACGGCAATCTGCTGATCAAATGGCATGGGTCCCTGGAGCAGACCTACCACGCCAGGAGATACTCGATCGGCCGTGTCTTGCAGGCCTTCGCGCAGCAAGAAAAAGGGGACCGTCCGGACTTGGATGCGTCCCTGTTCAAAGACAAGATCGTGTTTATCGCCGGGACGGCGGCAGGGTTATATGATCTGCGAGTGACACCGTTTTCGTCCGCCACGCCTGGGGTGCTCATCCACATGGCGGCGCTGGACAACCTGCTGCATGGGCAGGGGCTTCAAGCGGCGCCGTCCTGGTTTTCTCTTTCCATCCTTCTGCTGCTTTGCCTTGTCTCAGCCGGTGCCTTCATGTTGTTCCCGTCCTATCCGGTCAAATTCGGCGTCACGATCGGCCTCGCACTGGCCTACTATGGGTTGGTGGCGCATGCCTTCGCGGGGCATGAGCGGTGGCTGGATCTGGTGTTTCCGGAAGTCGCCCTCGCCTTAACGTTCGGCACGGCCGCGACGGTTGAGTACGTCACTGAAGGTAAGCAGCGCCGGCTCATGCGGGCCGCGTTCGACAAATACATGTCGTCTGAAGTGGTCGAAGAAATCATGCGGAATCCCGCGGCCATTAAGCTTGGTGGCGAGAAGAAGGAGATTTCGATTCTCTTCTCCGACATCGCCGGTTTCACAACCATTTCCGAGAAAATGTCGCCGGAGGATCTTGTCGCATTGCTGAACCGGTACTTGTCAGCGATGACGACCATCATTAAGACGACGCATCGCGGTAATGTGAACAAGTATCTTGGCGATGGAATCATGGCGCTCTTCGGCGCGCCCCTGAACGATCCCAAACATGCGTCGCTGGCCTGTTATGCTGCACTGGATTGCCAGGTCGAATTGGCCCGGCTCCGTCAGGTCTGGAAACAGGAGGGACTTCCAGAGATCGGCGCCCGCATCGGTATTAATTCCGGACCCTGCATCGTGGGCAACATGGGATCCGAGGAGCGCATGGAGTACACGGTGACCGGGGACAGCGTGAATCTGGCTTCCCGCTTGGAGGGCGCCAGCAAGTATTACGACACCTTGATTTTGATCGGCCAGCGAACGGCCGAATTGGCCAAGAACGACGTTGAAGTGCGAGAGATCGATCTGCTACGAGTGAAGGGCAAAAAAGACCCGGTCGTCGTCTTTGAGTTGCTGGCCCGCAAGGGGCAAGTGGAGGAAAAGAAGCGGCGGGTCATCGACGTCTATCTGGAAGGATTGGCGGCCTATAAAGTGCGGAACTTCTCGACCGCCTGCGCCAAATTTTCTGAAGCGGTGACCTTGGACCCATCGGACGGTCCGTCGCGGGTCTATCTCGAACGCGCGACTAATTATTGCCAGACGCCTCCGTCAGCGGATTGGGACGGGGTCTATGAAATGACATCAAAGTGAGCGGCCGTGTTGAAGGGGAGGAAGCTGTGATATCACCACGAGTGCTTCGCGTTGTCCTGATCGTTCTGTGGATCGGTCTCCTGGTCTGGAGCGGAGAAGGCCGGGCCGAAACCGTCTACGTTCAAGCCAAGACCGCACAACTGCGCGCCGGCAAAACGTCGTTGGATGCTGTCGTCGGCAACGTCAAGTTCGGCGACGCGCTGGAGGTGGTGGGGCGTGACGGCAGTTGGGTGGAGGTCAAGACATCCGCTGGCGCGAAAGGATGGATCTTCGCCAACAAAACCTCGTCGTCCAAACCGTCCGGCACCAATGATACCCTGGCCAAACTCGGGCAGAGTATGCGGGGGAACGATGCGTCGGCCACGACCGCGTCGGCAGGCGCCAGGGGCCTGGATAAGGCCTCCGAAGGCTATGCCAATCGCGCCGGCGTATCCGCGCGCGATCGTGACGCGGTGGACCGGATGACCGCGTATCAGATTCCTGATCAGGAGGTCGAAGAATTTTTGCGAGAAGGAGGCCTCGGTGAATATGCGAAGTAATCATGGCCTGACAGCGACGCTCATCGCCCTCTCACTGACGGTGGCCGGTTGCGCGGAAGTGCAGCGCGCCAGTGAAGATATCGCGCGGCAATCCGGTAATCCGCGGCTGGCCGGTGCCATTCACGGAGTCGGCAATGTGGTGGGGAGTTTGTTCCCGATCGGGTACGAGGAAGAGTCGTCGATCGGCCAGGCGATGGCTTTGCAGGTCGTCGCCCGGTATGGCGGAGTCGTGGATCAACCTGAGCTCGTCCGGTATGTGAATCTGGTGGGACGGGCCGTCGCGAACACGTCTGACCGGCCGGATATCCCGTATCGCGTCGCGATTCTGGAACATGAATCCATCAATGCGTTTGCCGCGCCGGCCGGCTACATCTTTGTGACGCGTGGTCTGCTCAAGCAGGTCCGCAACGAAGCGGAATTGGCTGCAGTCCTGGGCCATGAAATCGCCCACGTGAGCCAAAAGCATATTCTCGATGTCATTCAGCGCAGCAAACGCCTGGCCGGGGTGACCGAAGCCGGCCTGTCCTACGCGACGAGCAATCCGGCGGCGTTCAAGACCGTGATCGACGGCGCGGTCAAGAAGTTGCTCGATGAAGGCCTGGATCAGGACAAGGAAACGGAGGCGGATACAATCGGTGAAGTGTTTGCGACGCGAGTCGGCTATGATGCGGACGCCTATGTGAACTTGCTGACGCGCCTACGAGACCTCAAGGGTGACGACCGGGCTTTGTTTAAGACCCATCCTAATTTTTCAGCGCGTATCGAGGCCGTGCAGAAAACGATTCAGAGCAAACACCTCGTGGCCACCGGCGTCTTGTTGCCGGAGCGGTTTGCACGCATGGCCAAACGCATCTAGTGCAAGATGTTGAAATGGGCTACCAGCGGCGTTCTCGCGTCACTCATCGGCTCAACGTACCGCAAGGGTACGACTCGCCTCTAAGACACTGCCGGCTCACCGTCTCGCCGGCGTCCACAAACGTGGCGCTCATTATGCTTCGCGCCAGGGACCTTGCTGCGGCCTTGCGTGGCGGCTGGGATCATCGTCGTTTGTGAAGCGTCGTTCGTCTGTCGTCTGTCGAAAAAAACGTGCGCTCTCTCCCACGAGATACGCTTCACGAGTGATGAGCGACGAGCTTCCGTTCAGCTGACTGTTGCCGGGCGAAACCGCAGCGTACACGTGGTACCTTTTCCTTGGTTGCTGGTCACGACCAAGGTCCCGCCGTTGTCTTCCACGAGCCGTTTGACGTTGGTGAGGCCGAGGCCGGTGCCGTAGGTCTTGGTCGTAAAAAACGGTTCGAAGATTCTTCCAAGATGATCTGGAGCGATGCCCGATCCTGTATCGGTCACGTTGATTTCCACCGTGCCTCCTTCCGCGCTGCGAGTCGTCAGGGTCAGAGTCCCTCCTCCATCCGTCATCGCTTCCCGGGCATTAATCAGCACATTCACCAACGCATCTTTGATCTGTTCTGGATCGATGCGAATCATGGGCAAATCGCGTGAGAACCGCTGTTCGACCCGGATATGCTCATGGCCACCTTGCGCCTCCCATTGCTTCAGCGCAGCGCCAATGATCCCTTCCGCAGCACAGTCGGCCAGATCCGGCGGTTTCTGTCTGGCATAACGCAAAAAGTCGTTCAGGCGCTGAGACAGCTTGTCGACTTCGTCGATGATATAGCGGGCCATTTCATGACGGATTCCTTCCTCCTGCGGACCCTCCAGCACGACTTGCGCGGAACTTCGAATTACACCGAGGGGATTGCGTAGGTCGTGAGCCAGGGCGGCAAGGAGTTGTCCGACGGAGGCAAGCTTTTCCTGCCGGATCAATTCATGTTGTTGCGCCCTGATAGTGCGCAGATTTTCTTCCAGCACGGCTCGCATCGCGCTGAACGTGGTGGCAAGATCTTCGATCTCATCGCCGGTGCGGTATTCTCGGGACAAGGGCGTAGCAGCGAGGGGGAGAGCGTGATCAGTCTGAGTCGTCGCCAGCGTGAGGCGCAGCCCTTCGGCCTCCCGCTGAAGCGCCGTGAGTGGTTGCACAATACGGTAGCCAACCACAAATCCAAACATGGACAACGCGATCACCAGCCCGAAGCCGATCACGCCTACCGACAGGAGGAGCGAATAGATCGGCGCATAGGTTTCTTCGGGAGCCTGCCGGACAAAGGCATACCATCGATTGCCTTCCAAGCTGGACCGGGTCAACGGATGGCTGAAGCGGACCGGCGAGGCTCCCACGATTGCGTCACGGCCGCCGTGGGCATCGTCCTCGGCCACCAACCATAAGGGATGATCCAGGGCCAGCCGGTTCATCAGGTTCGCGGGAATCAGGTGGGCAGTCGGCGGCAGCACCGGACAGATGAGCGGTGTTCCTTGCGTATCGAGGAGCATCGCATGGCCTGTATTGCCGATATGGATGGGAAGAATCAGCTGGGTGAGGAGCGTGTGCCGAATCACGAGGTCTACGGCACCGGTTACCGCACCTCCGGCCTTCTCGACGATGGGAACCGCGACGTGGAAGGACGCGTCATTGATGGCAGGATCGATCGTGACGTTGCTGACATAGGCCGTGCCGGCCGGGGCCTGCATGGCCTCGCGCCACCACGATTGATCGGCCTGCTGCGGTGGCAAAGCCGGATCGGTTGAGGCAATGACGAGCCCCCGGTGATCGGCCACGGTCACGCGCAGATAATGCCGCGCTTCGCGTGCCCAATCCTCGAGGTAGGCGGCAGTGACGGGACTGTTGACAGGCCGATGCGTGGAATGAATGCGGGCGGCTTCTGTCTTGTTGCTGTCGGCCTTGGATTGAGCCTGTGCGTGCTGATTCGCCACGCTGATGGCGAGGCGGCCGGCGCGATCGATTTCATCGTCGACGGCGCCGGCCAATCGAATTGAGGTCGAGCGCGCAATTTCCTGGAACCCTTCGCCGATCGCCTCTTTGAGGCTGGCGGTGCTGGAGCGGTACGTGGCCCACAGTGCGGCCATGCCGGGGACGATGCCGACGATCAATAACGCGACAAAAAACTTTCTCTGGAGGCCGCCGGTCCGTCGTGCAGCGCGCATCACCCTTGAGGCTGCGACAGGTTATGTTTCGCCATGCGATAACGGAGCGTGTTGCGCGTGATTTTGAGCAGCCGGCTGGCTTCGGACACATTGCCGCCGCTCTTGGCCAGCGCCTCCTGCAACATCGCCTTTTCCACCTCTTCGACCGACAGTCCTAACGACAGGAGCGAAGGAGCGCCGGCCGGCGACGCAGACGGTTGGGGGGCGGCGGCGGTTAACGAGGCGGGGAGATGTTCGGGCTGAATCATGTCCTGCTTGCAGGTGATGGTGAGCCATTCCACAACGTTATGCAGTTCCCGCACGTTACCGGGCCAAGGGTACTGGGTCAAAAGCGTCAGCGCATTCTGAGCAATGCCTTTGATCCGGCTGCCACGCTCTCGCCGGGCTCGGTCGAGAAACTGGGTCAGGATCGGTTCAATGTCACCCGGTCGTTCGCGCAAGGGCGGCATGCGAAGCTGATAGACGTTGAGACGATAATACAAATCCAGGCGGAAGCGACCGGCCTTGATGAGATCGGGCAACTCCTGATTTGTCGCGGCAATGACTCGCAGATCGACCGGAATGCTGCGTACCCCGCCGAGCGGCTCGACTACATGCTGCTCGAGCACACGCAGCAGTTTGGCCTGCGCGGTCAGGCTGAGTTCGCCGATTTCGTCCAGGAACAGGGTGCCCCGGTCTGCCATTTGAAAGCGGCCCGGTTTAGATTTTTTGGCATCCGTGAAGGCGCCTTTTTCATAACCGAATAATTCGGATTCGAGCAGATGCTCGGGAATCCCGGCGCAATTCAGTGCCACCATCGGGCCTTGGGCACGCGGACTGGCCAAATGAATCGCTCGCGCGAGGAGATCTTTGCCCGTCCCGCTCTCGCCGGTGATCAACACCGTGGCATCGGTCTGGGCCACCTCCTTGGCCAGCCGTTTCACGAGCTCCATTTCTTTGGAGACGCTGACGATCCGGTCGAATCCGAACTGCTCCTGTAGCCCTGCGCGTAGGGTGCGATTGTCTCGGGCGAGTTGACGGACTTGTAGTGCGCGGGCGATGACGATTTTCAGCTCCTCATTGTCCACCGGCTTGGAGATGTAATCGTAGGCGCCCTTTTGCATCGCTTCGACGGCCGACTTCACCGTACCGTATCCGGTCACAATGAGGACCGGCACATCGGGCGCCTGTTTATGCGCGGCTTCCAGGACGTCCATGCCTGAGACGGTTCCCAGCTGTAGATCCGTGATGATCATGTCGATCGAATCATGCTCCTGGAGCATGTGAAGAGCTTCGTCGCCGGAACGCGCCAGCAGGAGTTGATAGCCGGCTGCTTTCAGCACCAGCTCAAAGAGCCGCCGCATGCGTTCTTCATCGTCGACGATCAGGAGGGTGGGGGCGTGCATGGTGTCGCAACCGCTGAGGTGGGTCCCCGACTCGGCGAGGACGTGAGTCGTAGCCTACCACTATCGGCGAAAGAGAAACAGAGGGGAGCTTACCGGGAATCACGGCTCGATGATGAGGCGGGCGTGCCATTTCCGGCTGGCGCGGCTTCATTGGCCAGTGCCCAGGAGACGTTGCGTTGGAGTCCGGCATGTTTGGCGCGTCGAACCGGACTCTGTTTGAACGTCGCCGCGAAGGTTGCCTCGTTCATGTCCATCAAGCTGCGCAACGACGGTGAGGTGGTGAGCGGTGTGGGCTGGAAGCCCGGCTCGCTGGTCGGTTCGGCCTGATGATTATACGGACAGATATCGAGACAATCGTCGCAGCCGAAAATCCGATTGCCGATACCCCGTCGCAGCTCCTCAGAAAGCGTGGGCTCGCTGCCTCGAAGTTCAATCGTGAGGTACGAAATGCATCGCCCGGCATCCACGACATAGGGCTCGGTGATCGCACCTGTCGGACAGGCTTGGATGCAAAGCGTGCAACTGCCGCACAAATCGGTTCCGGCCTCGTCCGCATCGAGCTCCAGGGTCGTCAGAATTTCTCCCAACAGGAGCCATGAACCAAACTCAGGGGAGACCAGGTTGGAGTGCTTGCCGATCCATCCCAGGCCGGCCTGCTGAGCCCAGGCTTTTTCCATGACCGGCCCCGTATCGACGTAGGCGCGATGGCGATCCTCAGGTGCCAGAGTGGCGAGCCGTTCAGACAGCTGCGTTAACCGGTCACCCATGATGTTGTGATAGTCCAGTCCCCAGGCATACCGGGCAATCCGCCCGTTGCCCGGTCGTTCATCGGCCCGATGATCCGTGTAGTAATTCATTCCGACGGAAATAATGGACCGGCATCCGGGCAGGACCAGTGCCGGATCGGCCCGTCGTTCCGGGTCGCGCGTCAACCAGTTCATGGAGGCATGGAAGCCTCGCTGCAGCCATTCATGTAACCGGTCGAGGAGGCGGTGGGGAGAAACGCTGGGATTGTGGTTCGGTGCCGGCTGTGGTGGCAACCGGCTGATGCCGACGACATCGAATCCCAGCTCGCGCGCGGCTTGTGTAATCAGCGCTGTGAGTGGCTCGGGCATTACGGTTTCGCGCACTCGAAACGCACCATGAATTGGCCGGTGCAATGGCTCGAATCGCAGCGGGTGCATTGACCGGTAATCTTGTTTTTCCAGTCCGTCCCTTTTTTGTCGAAGGCGCAGAAGGTGCGACCGGCTTTTGAGACGGTCGTCCAGGGTTTGTCTGTCCCGGGAAATGTTGCGATGACACAGCCGGCTGGAATTGGTACTTGGCACTGATGGGCCGGATCACCCTTGGCCATGCCGAAACTGCAGGAGTGTTCGGTGGTGGCCGCAGAGTCAGCAGGTGCTTGTGCCTGCGCGTCGAACGGCATGACAAGAAGCGCAATCTGCACACTGAGTAGGCCAGGGGAAATCAGGCGGACGAGCCAGGACATAGTAGAGCGCTCCAGTGAAAAGGGCATGGTACCACAGCCTTGTTTCTGCGGCGAACCCTCATCTCCGGCATGCCCCGCTATTTCCGGCCCTGATCTTCCGATTCTGTCCGGACATTGTTCAAAAACCACCGTCGGTGTAGGGAGAAGCAGGAACGCGAGGGCGTAACTTGGTGCAAGAACAGGATCGGGCAAGTGGCATGTTAGTTGCGAGAACCGGTAGACCACTAGTGCGTGTGCATAGGTGTGCGACGGGACCACGAGATCCCGGCATGACGGGCAACAATCCTGTGTTCAAGCCGTTTTCTGATTGCACCATGGCTCAGGAAAAAATTTTGATTGTCGATGATGAAGTGGTGGTGGCTGAGGACATTCGGCGCCAGCTGCGGTCGCTGGGGTATGTTGTCGTCGGGGTGGTGGCCTCAGGAAGCGAGGCCGTGGATATGGCTGGAGAGCATCGGCCGGACCTGATCCTCATGGATATCAAGCTCAAAGGGCCGCTCGACGGGATCGATGCCGCTCGCATGATTCAAGCGCGCTACGGCACGCCGGTCATCTATCTGACGGCCTTCTCCGATGAGGACACGCTGAAGCGTGCACGGTATACATTGCCATTGGCGTATCTGATCAAGCCTTTTGTGAGCAGTGATCTGCGCGCTGCGATCGAACTGGCGCTCTTTCGTCATCGTGTGCTGCGTATTGCCGAGCAGCGCGGCCGCTGGCTTGATTCGGTGCTGCAGTCGATGAGCGAGGCGGTCGTGACAATCGATGCTCAGGGAAAGGTGACGTTGCTCAACCAGGCGGCGGAGGGGCTGACCGGCTGGTCCCAACCGGACGCGCTCGGAAAGCCGATTCAAGATGTCATGGTCGTGGTGGATGCGGAGCGGCGCACGCCGCTCGTGAATCCCGCCCTGTCAGTGCTGCAGCAGATCAAGGCTGGGGATCGGGGCACGCGCCCGTTCCTGCTCCTGAGTCGTCAAGGCGTCGAGCACGTGATCCACGAGAGCGCGACCGTGATCCACGATGAACAAGGCGGCCTGACCGGAGCTGTGCTGGTATTCCGCCTCGCCATCGAGTAGCTATTGGGGACCGCGGCTCGCTGCCGTCAGTCACGGATTTACCGATCGCAGAAATCGGTATCGGCGGTCATTCCGTCATGCTCTGCACTCGCACTCCAGGCAGTCAATCAGTATACTTATCCTATGACCTCTTCCACGGTGATTGGTTCATCGGCCCGTCCGTTTCCTGGAGTACCCATGATTCCTCGTGCCACCGTCGAACGCGCCTCGATCCCCTTCGTAACACCCAGCGTTCTGCGACTCGCCAGGCCCTTCGGTAGAGACTGATGCGTGCCATGGTACAGCTCATGTCTTTTCTGGGAACGCTGCTGGGCTGCTTGATGGCATTCGTGTTGGCGACCACCCCTCAATCCTGGGCAGGAGAGGTCGGGTCGATCCATTTGCTTCGGCCCCTTCTGGTGCAGTCTGAACCGGGTGGCGGGGTCAAAGCCACCGCCACGCTGCTCTTCCCGGGCAGTCCCTCCGTCCTGCATTCCATTCTCACCGAATATCGCAAGTGGCCCGAGCTATTTGAAACCCGTATGCGCATGGCACAGGTGGAGGAGCGCGAAGGCCATGTCCTGACGGACGTCTATATTTCCCATGCGCTGCTGCCAGGCGAGCAGCGATTGCTCTGTGAGTCGCAGGTGTTACCCGGCGGCGGGTTGGTGACCGATCTCAAAGGCGGAGATTTCAAGCAGTACCATCGCGAGTGGAGGCTGCAGGCGGCAGGTGAAGGCACTCAAACGAGAGCGGAGTTTGAATTGCTCGTCGAGCCCAAGACCATGATTCCCGATTGGTTGATCGCCGTTGCCATGGAGCGGGAGCTCACGGTGCACTTTCGTCTCCTGCGGCAACGGGCGCTGGATCTGGTTACGAAGGGAAGGTAAAGGTCGTCAGTTCGGCCTTCTCGACGCCTCGCTTGACGAACGCGCTGATCTCCAGCCCTCGTTCGATGCGGACGATATCCTCCAATTTGGTTCTGGTGCTTGGATGGAGGGGGACGAACAGTTTGCAGCAATCCTGATCGGGTTCGATGGATGTGGTGAAGCTGCCGATCTGTTGGGCCTGTTCCGTGATCTCGATTTTATCCATTCCGATGAGCGGGCGGAGCAAAGGAATCTCCGCCGCGTTTTCGACGACCACCAGATTCTCCGCTGTCTGCGAGGCCACCTGACCGAGACTGTCTCCGGTGACCAATGCCCAGCAGCCTTCCCGCCGCGCCAGCTCCTGTGCAATCTGCACCATGATCCGCCGGTATAACACCACACGAAACGCCGCCGGCGCATTGGCGACGATCTCCTGTTGAATTTCGCCGAACGGGACGATGTAGAGCTTGGAGTGATATTGGTACGTCGTTAAAAGTTGGACCAGCTCCTGGACTTTTTCCTCCGATGCGCGGCTGACCAGCGGCCGGCCGGAAAAATGGACGAAGACCGCCTTGCACCCGCGCTTGATCATGCGGTAAGCCGCGACCGGGGAATCGATACCTCCCGAGATCAAACAGGCGACTTTGCCGCTGGTGCCTACCGGCATGCCCCCGGGACCTTCGATTTTCCTCGCTGCAACATGGGCTTCCTTGGTGAGGAGCTCGATGTAGAGGGTCACGTCCGGCTGTTTCAGCTTGACGGCTTTCCCCATGGCTTCATGGAGATAGGCGCCGACTTCGCGCTCCACATCCATCGACGTCAACGGCAGGCGTTTATCCGCGCGTTTGGCCGTTACTCGAAACGAGGTAAACGTCTGTGTCCCAAGTTGACGCTGCGCAACCTGCTTGATGCTCGACAGGTCCGGCTCCCTGATGTCTAACGGCACGGATTCGCTCAGCAGGAAGTTTGAGACGCCGCAAATGCGACGGAGCCGCTCCGTCAGCAGGTCCGGCGTGACGTCCTCGGGAATCGTCACCCGGATGCGTCCCTGCAGCGATTCGATCCGCCGGATCTTCAGGTCTTTGAGGGCCAGGCGGATGTTGCGGACGAGCCGCTGTTCGAAGAAATCGCGGTTACGGCCTTTGAGGGCGAGTTCGTGGTAGTGAATGATCGCGCAATGCATAGTCCCGGTCGCTGAAAACTTCCTCCGGCCGCGTTCTCAGTCGCTTGTCCTTCCTCACGTACCCACTCGTACGCTCGGTCGGCCAAGCTCCCTGCGGCCTTGCCGGAGAAATTTTTGAGCGACCTCCTTTTAATTAAGTTCGGTATTGGTTTGTGAAGAATTGCCGATCGTCGACTGCTGGCAACTTCGTTCTCGGCTCGACGATATCCTCAACGTACCACTGCGGGTACGCCTCCGGTATCTGTCTCGCCTGCGGCCTCGTTGGACAACCATTTTGAGCATCCTGCGGGAGGTTTAGGGAGGTTAGAGAGAATGAAGCGCTGATTCTAGAAACCGTTCGGCGTCGATGGCGGCCATGCAGCCGGAGCCGGCTGCCGTAATGGCCTGCCGGTATTTCGCATCCTGGACATCGCCTGCGGCAAACACGCCGGGCACACTGGTGTTCGTCCCGCGCGAGGTGAGGATGTAGCCCTGCTCGTCCATCTCCAATTGACCCTTGACGAGATCAGTGTTGGGACGGTGGCCGATGGCGACGAAGACGCCGGCGCAGGGGAGGTCTGTGGAATGGCCCGTCACGAGGTTCTTGAGCCGGACACCGGTGACCAGATCTTTCCCGAGAATGTCTTCCACGATGGAGTTCCAGGCAAAGGAGATCTTTTCATTGTTCATGGCCCGGTCTTGCATGATTTTGGAGGCACGCAGCTTATCGCGGCGGTGCACAAGGGTGACGGTGCGCGCAAACTTCGTCAGGAAGGTCGCTTCTTCCACCGCGCTGTCGCCGCCGCCGACCACGACTAAATCCTGGCCGCGAAAAAAATATCCGTCGCAGGTGGCGCAGGTCGAGACACCATACCCGGTCAGACGGTGTTCGTTCGGCAATCCGAGTCGAATGGGGGAGGCGCCGGTAGCCAAGATGAGAGCGCTCGCCCCGATCGTTTGTTCTCCGTCGATGGTCAGGCGAAACGGTCTGGTCGACAGATCGATCGCGGAGACGTCGCCGGTCAGGAACTCTGTCCCGAATCGTTCGGCCTGACCACGCATCTCCTTCATCAACTCCGGCCCCATAATCCCTTTCGAAAACCCAGGATAGTTCTCGACTTCCGTCGTGGTTGTAAGTTGTCCGCCGGATTGCCAGCCTTCGATGAGAAGAGGCGACAGGTTGGCCCGCGCGGCGTAGATGGCCGCGGTCAGACCTGCAGGTCCGGAGCCGATGATCACGAGATGATGCATACGCGGATGCTAACACACCGATGCTGCGAGGGAAAAGCCAG
>CAADGJ010000122.1 GCA_900696505.1 uncultured Nitrosospira sp. | reverse complement strand
GTGAATGGCAGCAGGCGCATCCGCTGGCCTATCAACAAGAGCCGGACGGGGCGATCAAGCCGCAGCATGTCGTCAAGCGGTTGTATGAACTGACGAAGGATCGTGATCCGATCGTGGCGACGGACGTAGGGCAACATCAGATGTGGACGGCGCAGTATTTCAAACTGGCCCGGCCGAATCGGTGGTTGACCTCGGGTGGATTGGGCACGATGGGATTCGGCTTTCCTGCCGCCATGGGGGCCCAGGCGGCCTTCAGGGATCGATTGGTGCTCTGTGTGGCAGGAGACGGCAGCATTCAGATGAATATGCAGGAAATGGCCACCGCGGTCGTGTCGAAGCTGCCGGTCAAAATCATCATTCTGAATAATCGTTTTCACGGCATGGTGCGCCAGTGGCAGGACCTGTTCTACGAAGGGCGTTATGCCTCCAGCTACTTGGACACCACGCCGGATTTTGTGAAATTGGCGGAAGCCTATGGCGCAGTCGGACTACGCGCCGGTAAGGTGGGAGACCTCGATGCGGTGTTGAAGGAGGCCATCTCGACCGACAGTCCAGTGGTCGTGGATGTGCCCACCTATCCCTATGAGAATTGTTATCCGATGATCCCGGCGGGCGGCTGCAATCACGAGATGATTCTTGCGGACCCGCCTGAGTTGAAACAGCGAATGGCCGGTGTGCCCAGTACCGGATCGGATGAAAACAAAGACACCATTTTAACCGCGTAAAACACGCTGTCAGCCTGACAGCTAGCACCATAGAGCATAGTGATGGAACATATCATTTCAGTCACCGTTGAAAATAAGTTTGGCGTGTTATCACGCGTGGCCGGATTGTTCAGCGGCCGCGGATTCAATATCGAAAGTCTGTCGGTCGCTCCGACCCTCGATCCGTCCATGTCGCAGATGACCATCGTCACCTCAGGGGATGAGCGAATCGTTGAGCAAATCGTGAAGCAGCTCAACAAGCTGATCGACGTCATCAAGGTCGTGGACCTCAACGAAAGCGAGTTCGTTTCGCGCGAGACGGCGTTGATCAAGGTCCATACCAAGGCGGAAGACCGGGCCGAGGCGCTTCGGATTGCGGACATTTTCCGTGCCAATGTGATTGATTCCACGCCATCGACCTATACCATCGAGGTCACGGGCGATCCGAAAAAGCTTGAGGCGATCATCAACTTGCTCCAGCCGCTCGGCATCAAGGAGCTGATCCGGACGGGGCGAGTAGCGATCGCGCGTGAGGCGATCCGCCCGGCCGTCAGCCAACCGAAGAAGCTCGCTCGAGAATAACGCGCGTATCCTCTCTGTGCACGATTGTTTCCATCCATGTGCCTTATGAACATTCAGGAGTGACGTATGAAGATTTATTACGACAAGGACGCCGACTTGCAGCTCATCCGCGGAAAGAAAGTGGCCGTGATCGGCTATGGGAGCCAGGGCCATGCGCATTCGCTCAATCTTAAGGAAAGCGGCGCCACGGTCGTGGTGGGGTTGCGCGAGGGAAGCTCGTGGAAAAAAGCGGAGGCTAGCGGCTTGAAGGTCATGCCGGTTGCCGATGCTGTGAAAGCCTCGGACGTCATCATGATTCTTGCCCCTGATGAAGCGCAAGCGGCGATCTATCGCCAGGATATTGCGCCCAATCTGAAGCCCGGTTCCTATTTGGCGTTCGGCCATGGATTCAATATCCACTTCGGACAGATCGTGCCGCCGGCAGACGTCAACGTGTTCATGGTTGCGCCGAAAGGGCCCGGCCACCTTGTCCGGTCCGAATACACAAAAGGCAGCGGTGTGCCATGCTTGTTGGCCGTACACCAAGATCCGAGCGGGAACACCCGTCAGGTCGGCTTGGCTTACGCCAGCGCGGTGGGTGGCGGACGGGCCGGCATCATCGAGACGAATTTCAGAGAAGAGACGGAAACGGATCTCTTTGGAGAGCAGGCGGTCTTGTGCGGTGGGCTGACGTCTCTGATCCAAGCCGGATTCGAAACGCTCGTGGAGGCGGGGTATGCGCCTGAAATGGCCTATTTCGAATGTCTCCATGAGGTGAAACTGATCGTCGATCTGATTTATCAGGGCGGCATTGCCAACATGCGCTATTCGATCAGCACGACGGCAAAGTATGGGGACATTACCCGTGGTCCGCGTGTCGTGACGGAGCAGACAAAGCAGGAAATGAAGAGGATTCTCGGCGAGATTCAGAGTGGACAGTTTGCCAAAGAATGGGTGTTGGAGAACCAGGCAAACCGCCCTGTCTATAACGCCTTGTTGAAAAAGGGCGAGGGGCATCCAATCGAAGAAGTCGGCGGCCGGCTCCGGTCCATGATGCCCTGGCTCAAGAAGGACCAACTCGTCGATAAGAACAAAAACTAACTCAACCGGCGGATTCTTCGTGGTAGCATGATAGAGGGCCTGGAGGGGTATGGCTGATCGAGCCGTCGGAATTCCGATTGTCAAAGAAGGCTTGCCGTTTGTCGGTGGTCTCGCAGGCGCGACGCTGTTATTCGGGTTGGCAGGGTGGACCATACCCACGGTCGTAGCGGCTGGTTTTTTGCTATTTACCGCCTGGTTCTTCCGGAATCCCAGCCGGACCATTCCACAGCAACCCAATGTGGTCGTCTCATCCGGAGATGGCAAGGTCATTGCGATCGAAGAAGAATTCGAACCCCGGTATCTGAAGGAAAAAAGCATTCGGGTCACGGTATTTCTGAACGTGTTTGACGTCCATGTGAACCGGATGCCTTGTGCTGGAACCGTCGAAGGGGTGAGTTATCAGCCCGG
>CAADGJ010000121.1 GCA_900696505.1 uncultured Nitrosospira sp. | reverse complement strand
TCGAGACGGATCAACTGGAAATCCCGGAGTTCGTCCGCAATGATGCCACCCGCTGCTACCACTGCAAAACCGATCTCTATTCCCTCTTGGGTAAACTGAGAAGCGAAGACGCGACGGCGTGTATCGTGGATGGCACCAACGTTGACGACTTAGGAGACGATCGCCCCGGTCTGAAGGCCGCCCGGGAACATGGGGTGCGCAGCCCATTATTGGAAGCCGGTTTCACAAAAGCCGACATTCGCGAAGCTGCCCGCGAACTGCACCTCTCCAACTGGGACAAGCCTGCGGCTGCCTGCCTATCCTCACGCGTCCCGCGAGGTATCACGATCACTCGAAGCACCCTCTCGCGCGTGGAGCAGGCGGAAGCGGCTTTGATCCAGGGAGGTTTTCGCCACTGCCGGGTACGGGACTACGGGGACCTGGCGAGGATTGAGTTGGCCGTAGAGGACCTGCCGAAATTGTTGGAAGCGGGATGCCGCGAACGGCTCGTCGAGAGTCTGAAACAGATAGGCTATCGCTTCGTGACGTTGGACCTGGAAGGGTATCGCCAGGGAGGTGTAAGTCTCACCCCCCCGGCGTCAGGAACTTAGTTCCGGCTCTGGTAGGTCTTCGCAAGTGCGTCCAGGGCTTCATCGGCCAACCGGCGGTGATCCCCGTCGGTCAATGCTCGCCCGACCACTTTCTCCGCAACCATCATCGCTAAATCCGTCGTTTGCGAGCGAATATCCTGAATGGCCTTACGACGTTCGGTCTCAATCTCTCGAGTCGCGTCGCCCTTGATCCGCTCTGCATCCGCCGTCATGCGCTGTTCGTTCTCTTCCATCAACCGTGCCGCGCGCTCTTTGGCCTGAGCCAAAAGTGCCTCCGCGTCTTTGGCTGCGGTGGCCAGCTTGGCTTCATATTCCTTGAGCTTGCGCTCGGCCTCCGAACGATGGCGTTCGGCTTGATCGAGACTGTCCTTGATCTTTTTCTCACGCTCCTCCAGCATGCCCAACAAGCTCGGGAACGCGTACTTGTAGAGCAAGAAGAAGAGAATCCCGAAGGAGAGAATCTCCCAGAAGATCAACGACGAAAAGAAATGTGATTCAAATTGAGGCATAGTCTGTTACCCAATGAGTTGAGGGTTCTGAGCCGGGCCTGTCCCCAGCATCAGGGCTCGACCGTCGATGCGCTTACTTGCGCAAGCCCATGATGATGAACGCAATGACCAGCCCGTACAAGGCGATAGCTTCGACCAACGCGAAACCGATCCACATGTACTTCCCGACGCGACCTTCGGCTTCCGGCTGGCGGGCCACGGCCTCAATCATTTTTCCGAAGATGTACCCGATTCCCACGCCGGCTCCGGCAAAACCTGCCGCCGCCAACCCCATGCCGACCAATGCTGCTGCTGCTGCATCCATTGTGTGTCCTCTCCTCCGTTTATAGACCACTCGACCTAGTGTGCGTGCTCGCTATGACCGTGCAAGGTCACGGCATCCCCTAAATAGACACAGCTCAGCACGGTGAAGATATAGGCTTGAATAAACGCAATGCCGACTTCGAGACCATTCATCGCAATCGTGAAGGCAAACGGCAACCATCCGATCAGCAATCCACCACTGATAGCCAATCCGAACAGCACGCCTAAAATCACGTGGCCGGCCGTCATATTTGCGAACAACCGTACCGCCAGTGAAATGGGCCGCGCCAGTTGACTGATCAACTCAATCGGAATCATGAGCGGCAGCAACCAACCCGGTGTGCCAGGCGGCACAAGAATACCCAGGAATTTCATTCCATGAAGCGAAAATCCCAGAACCAGACTCAGGCCATAGATCCCCACCGCAAATACCGCGGTGACGATGATCTGGCTCGTGACCGTGTAGGAACCCGGAATCAAGCCGAGCAGATTCGCGAAGAGGATAAAGAGAAACAGCGTGGCGATCAGGGGGAAATATTTCATTCCCGCTTCACCCATGGTGTCCAAAATAATCCCGCGAATGAACTCGACGATCAATTCGGCCATGTTCTGCAACTTGCCGGGCACTAACTTACGTGCGGCGGCGGCAGAGATCATGAGAAAGGCCACCAGCCCGACCACCACCCACATGAGAATCACCGCTTTGTTGATGGAGATATCGACGCCGGCGGGCACGAGCGGAATCAGGTCGTGCAATTCAAACGCATGTAACGGACTTTCTTCCACGATGATCCTTTGTGAGTCAGACGATTCAGGTTAACTCTGCCATCGTTGAGCCGATCGATAGGCATTGCGGATACCGGCAGCGGCACCCAGGCCCAATCCTGCGACCAACCCCCAGGGATTGGAATCCAGCAGATACGTATCGACCACCCAGCCCAATCCGCCCCCGACAATCAACGCAGCGAGCAGTTCCGTCCCGATCCGGACAGCTTGCCCGAGCCCCGCATATAACGGATCCTGAGAGGGGGGCATCACGTGCTCACACGCGGCACTCCTCAGCACAGTCGGAGAGAGTGCACCCATCGGCGGGCGCGCCATTCAAGCAAATTCGCTGGGGACTTGTCAAGAAGTTGGCCTGCTATGACCCGGCCTCACGATGCGGTATAGTCTTTTTCTCGGGTACGACACCGTGACTGACACCTTCATGACTGCTGTATCGCACCAGGCATTTCTCAACGGCCCCCCGCAACCACTGGTCGTGGTTCGACCGCTGCCGAACGCGGACGCCTTCGAACTCTATCAGCGCCTGGGTATTACGGACGGCCCGTCCTTTCTCCTGGAAAGCGGGAATGGCACCAACGCTACCGCGCGCTATTCGTTCTTCGGCAACCATCCGTACCTTACATTGACCGGCCGGGCGCAGGACTATTCCATGAAGGCCGACGGGCACATCACAACCGCCCATGGCTACGCGTTCGATGCGTTCCGACAGGCCTTCGCCGATTCCACGATCCCTCAGCCGGATGGTCTGCCGCCGTTTTACGGTGGGGCCGTCGGGTACCTCAGTTATGATCTCGTCCGATCGTTTGAATCACTGCCCACCTTGGCTTCTGACGACCTCGGGTTGCCAGACCTGCACATGGCCTTCTTCGATACCGTGGCCGCAGTCGATCACCGCACCGATCAGCTGTATCTAATGTACTGCCCTCCGTTGTCACGATTTCGGGCTGAACCCCGGGAAAAACTGCTCCGGGAAGGCAGTGACCGATTGGCGGAGTTGGAAGCTCGCCTGACGAGCATATCCCGGCCTCACCCTGC
>CAADGJ010000120.1 GCA_900696505.1 uncultured Nitrosospira sp. | reverse complement strand
TGCAGTATTTAGCAAACACCGATCAATGGGTTCGAGTCGAACATCTCTATGTGAATCTGTCTACAGGACGCGTGGAGGATTTGCTCGATCCGCCGGATGTCCTGGCTCGGATAGCCAAAGAGGTGATTCAGCAGGCCGCGCAACGACAGGCGGATGTCACCGCAGCTCTGGCTGGGCGCTTGGACGAGACTCTGGTCAAACAACTGTGGCAGCAGCAGACCGCATGGCGACAGGCCCGACCGGAAGATTGGTGGTCGGCTGCACCGCCGCAGTGGCAATGGGCGGCACCGTGATTTGACTCTCCGCAAAACCATGTTATAGGATGACGAACAATGCCTGAAGCCGCTTCAGGACGTGAACCAGACAGCAGTTTGTGAGTAGAGAAGGAGGCAATTGTGGCAGGCGATGCGTTGAAAGCGACTGATGCAACGTGGGATGAGGATGTCATGAAGGCATCCGAATTGGTCATGGTAGATTTTTGGGCGGTGTGGTGTGGCCCCTGTCAGATGGTCGCTCCGATCGTCGATGAATTGGCGACAGAATATGCAGGTAAAGTAAAGGTCCGTAAACTCAATACCGATGAAAACCCGGAAATCGCCGGCCGTTATCAGGTCATGAGCATTCCGACCATCTTGTTCTTCAAGAACGGTCAGGCTGTAGAACGGCTGGTCGGTGCGCGTCCCAAACGCCAGTTCAAAGAGATCATCGATACGCTCCTTGCTCAACATTCCGGCGCCGCCTAGCGCCAGACTCTCAGCGGCATGCTGACCGAGCTGCGCATCTCGAATTTTGGTGTGATCGAGCAGCTGGCCGTCACCTTTGGCGCCGGTTTCATTGTATTTACCGGTGAAACCGGCGCCGGAAAATCTCTTCTCATCGATGCTGTGACGCTCCTCGTCGGAGGCCGTGCTTCCGCAGAACACATTCGTGCGCAGGCCGAAGAAGCAGAGCTGGAAGCGGCCTTTCATCTGCCACCAGAACATCCGCTCCTTGCATTGTTGCGCAACAAAGGCTTTGCACGGTCCGGCGAGACCGATATTCTCATTCGGCGCATCATCTCACGCACAGGTCGCAATCGAACCTATCTAAACGGCAACCTGTGCCCTGTCCATCTCCTGGAAGAACTGGGGGGCGCCCTCGTGGATGTGCACGGACAACACGAGCAGCAATCCTTGTTGTCACCTTCCGCTCAAATGGATGCGCTGGATGCGTTCGGCGGCTTTCAGCCGCTCCGGCAGGAATATCAGCATGCGTATCGGGATTGGCAGGGCCGGGTGGGTGATCTGGAAACGCTCACTGCTCAGATTGCACAGCGTCGGGAGCGGGAGGACCTCCTCAGATTTCAATTTCAGGAAATGACGGACGCGGGGATTGAGGCAGGCGAAGATGCACGACTCGAACAGGAGCGTCCACGGCTGATGCACAGCCAGCAGCTCGGAGAATTGTCCGACCAGCTCCATGAGCTGCTCTACGCGGGTGACCAGGGAGTCTTGAGTCTATTGGCTGGTGCTAGGAAGCTGCTTGCCAAAATGGAGTCGCTCGACGCCACGACTGTCGAGTGGATCAAGACGATGGATGAAGCGGTCGTCCCGTTAAAAGATCTTGCTGACCAGGTCCGCCGCTACCGTGATCATGTGGAGGCCAATCCCAGCCGATTGCTGGAGATCGAGCAGCGGCTGGATCGGTTGCATCGGCTCGCGAAAAAATACGGCGGTTCGTTGGATGCGATGCTGGCTTTGCAGGATTCTCTGCGTGCACAGCTGGCTGAATTAGACCATGGGGAGACCCATCTTCAGGAACGTACTCGTGCGGTCGAGCAGGCTGTACTCAGCCTACGCGATGTGGCGGACCGTCTATCTCGTAGGCGGCTCGACGCGGCCAAAAAAATAACGGCCCAGGTGATGAAGGAACTGGGGGTGCTCCGAATGGAGCGGACTCGTTTCAGCGTGGAGGTCTCGCGTCTGTCCGGCGACGCGCCCTACGGTCAGACAGGGCAGGACACGGTGGAGGTTATGTTCTCCGCAAATCCAGGGGAACCCCTCAAACCGCTGGCAAAGGTGGCTTCGGGCGGAGAATTGTCGCGTGTCATGTTGGCATTAAAAACGATTTTGGCCGAGAGCGATCAGGTGCCTGTCCTGATTTTTGATGAAGTCGATGCCGGTGTCGGGGGCGCCGTTGCCGAGGTAATGGGGGTAAGACTGAGGAGTCTCAGTCGGCACCATCAGGTGTTGTGCGTTACCCATCTTCCTCAGGTGGGCTCTCAAGCGCATGCGCATTATCTCGTGGAAAAACAGGTTCGGCAGAATCGAACCATGACACACGTCCGCCTGCTGGACCTGGATGAACGGGAAGAAGAAGTGGCGCGGATGTTGGCCGGCGTGACGGTGACCAAGAAGGCGCGCGCGGCGGCGGCTGAAATGATTGCGAGCGCGAAGGACCGGCAGTAACGGCCGGTTAGTTCGTGGGCGAGGTTTTGGCGATCGCGAGTGCCGGCAGGGAAGACTTACATTCTCGCACCACGTGCGCGAAGAGCTCGGTCAACTTGGGATCGAAGTAGGTATCGGCTTGCAGCAGAATCTGTCGAATGGCTTCATCGATGGATGTCGGCTGGTGTCCCGGCATATCCACCGTCAGGTTGTCGAACGCCTGGGCGATGGCGACAATCCGTGCCAAAAGCGGGATGCCTTCGCCTTCTAGACCGTGTGGATTGCCCACACCGTCGAAGCGCTCCTGATGATACGCCACGATCTGTCCGACCTCCGCTTGGAATCCAAGTGGCAGCAGCATCCGGGCCCCTGTCTCAAAGCACTCTTTCCCATGAGTGTTCGTCTTCAGACTCTCATCATCATCCGCTGAATACTTGTAGTTGGAGAGGCTGATCTTGCCGATATCATGTAGAAATGCTCCCAGCGCCAGAGCCTTTTGGTCGGGCAGGGGCAGCGTGAGCTGGTTGGCGAGAAGTGAGGCATAGAAACTCACGCGGCTGCAATGGTTGAGCAGTTGGCGGTCCTTGGCTTCCAGCAGGTCGGATAACAGTGGGATGAGCGCTGTGACGTCCGCTGCAGTTCCGGTCGCGTCCGTTGAGGAATTGCCGATCGCGAAGTACTTCGATTGCAGATCTTTCCACGCTTCTGCCGCTTCCTGTTCGGTGCCCCACAAGGCCGTCGACGTTTTCAGGAACGATCGTAAGTAGTCCAGTCGCTGCTTCTTTTCCAGGGTCTGGTTGATCAGGGTGATCAGCTCCGTGACGTTGAATGGCTTGAGCAGGTAGCCGGCCGCGCCGTGCCGGATGCCTTCCATGGCCGATTTCAAGCTGCCATAGCCTGTAATGATGATGACTTCTATGTCTGCGTAATCCTGCTTGATGTCCTGCAGGAGGTCGATACCTTGACGGTCGGGAAGTTTCTGATCCAGGGTGATGAGATCGATGTGCTGGTCCTTCAGAACCCGGAGCGCGGATTTCGCATTGTCGGCGGAGTGGATCGTGAAGAAGGGGCGAAGAATAACTTTCAGCGCGTCTCGCGGGCCTGTTTCGTCGTCAACGACAAGGACCGAAGGTTTTATGCTGATCTGTTCAGTTGATGCCTGAGTTCCCATCCAGAGCGCTCCCGGTGCATTGCGAACTTCAGGAAAGATAAAACGCAAAACCTGTACCGTCTACGTATACCGTAAACGATCAATATATAGCAGGTCTAACTATTTCAGGCCACAAGATATTTGAGCGGGGCGACCGGCACGTGAAAAAGTATGAGACACATGCCGAGACTCTTGTGCCAGTCTGTGTCATTCTTGAGGCAGTGAAGCCTCGGCATTTCCCCCGCCGCTATCAGGTCGGCTGATGCCTAATGTGTCCATGCGATATTTCAGCATGCGACGGCTAATGCCCAGCATCGTGGCCGCATGAGTTTGTACGTATGTCGTCCGCTTGAGCGCATCTAAAATAATTTCACGCTCGAATTCCATGACGGCCTTTTCCAGGGATAATCGTCCGGCGAGGGTGTCATCCCGAAGGGACGATGAGCGCGTATCAGTCCGGAGAATATTCGGGAGATGCTCCGGGGTGATCACCGTGGAGCCCTTCGACCAGATAAAGGCTTGCTCGATGATATTTTCCATCTCGCGCACGTTGCCTGGCCACGGATAATGTGAAATCAATTCGAGGGCGTCTTTGGTGAATTCCTGAGGCGGCCGTTTCTCCTCTTCAATGCGTTTCGAAAGGAAGTGCTTGGCGAGAAGGGCGATGTCCTCGCCGCGCTCACGTAAGGGGGGGAGGTACAGCGCAATCACGTTAATACGGTAATACAAGTCCTCGCGGAACTGGTTTTTCCTGACCATCTCATCGAGGTTTTTGTTGGTGGCCGCGACGATCCGGACATCGACCTTGATGGATTGCACTCCGCCGACCCGCGTAAATTCCCGTTCCTGCAATACCCGCAAGAGCTTGGCTTGTGTTGCGGGACTGAGATCGCCGATTTCATCCAGGAACAGCGTGCCCGTATGCGCTAATTCGAACTGCCCCACTCGTCGTGCCGTGGCATCGGTGAACGAACCCTTTTCATGGCCGAACAGCTCGCTTTCGATGAGGGTTTCAGGCAAGGCCGCGCAATTGAGGGCGACGAACGGGCGTTCCCGCCTGGCGCTGTTGTAATGGATGGCTTTGGCGACCAGTTCTTTTCCAGTCCCGCTTTCACCGGTGACCAGGACGGTGGTGCGGCTATCTGCCACTTGTTCGATTTTGGCGTAGATTTCCTGCATCGCGGGGCTTTTGCCGATGAGGTTGTGGAAGGCATAGCGCTGCACAACCTGAGCGCGCAATTGCCGGACCTCTTGTTCCAGTTCCTGCTTACCCAAGGTTCGTTCGATGACAATTTGAAGTTCCTCGACGTCGA
>CAADGJ010000119.1 GCA_900696505.1 uncultured Nitrosospira sp. | reverse complement strand
GACTTTGAGGAGAAAATACAGGGCCGCTCCGCCGACCAGGAGGGCCGCCACAAGGGCGATCGCCATCTCCGTCGGCGACAGTTCGAGGTATCGGGAATTCCACGTGAAGCCTAAGTTTGTCACGTTCATCTCATCCCTCTCGTTTTGCTACTTATACCAGGTCAGCTATACAAAAGCCTCCTCTGATTCATACCGGAGAAGTCTGGCGGGAAGAGATCGTACAGCGCTCGAGTTTCCGGCGGCCTGTAAACAGTATCGTTCCGGATCCTTACAGAAAGAATCACGATTCTGATGCCGTCAGCGTCTCGGGCAATGGTATGCTGCACCTCGTGAGCCTGCTGCTCTCTTGATCCTATGAGCCATTCATCCATTCGCAGCTATCTGACCCCACGCCTCGGCATCATGCTGCCGCTGGGGTTTGCTTCGGGTCTGCCCCTGGCGCTCACGGGCGGAACGTTGCAGGCATGGCTGACCGAGGCCGGGCTGGATCTCACGACGATCGGCCTGTTCGCCTATGTTGGCCTTCCCTATACCTTGAAATTTCTCTGGGCGCCGGTGATGGACCGGATCGTGCCGCCCTGGCTCGGCCGCCGTCGCGGGTGGATGCTCGTCACGCAAAGCGGTCTCGCGCTTGCTCTGACTGTGATGGCCTTGATCGGCCCGGCTGAGGGCGCGCAGGTGTTTGCGGCCTTGGCTCTTGCCGTGGCGTTTCTTTCCGCCTCGCAGGATATCGTGTTCGATGCGTACCGGACCGACCTGCTGAAACCGGAGGAACGGGGATTGGGCGCGGCGACCTGGGTGATGGGCTACCGGATTGCCATGATTGCGTCCGGTTCGTTGGCCCTGATCCTGGCTGCCCGCTTGAACTGGTCGGCGGCGTATCTCTGTATGGCCGCCTTGATGGCATTGGGTATCGTGACGATCCTCCTGAGTCCGGAACCAGAGGATGCGCAGGTGGCGCCCAAATCGATGGCGGAAGCGGTCTGGGGGCCGCTGAGCGAGTTCCTTTCCCGTCCTATGGCGTTAGCGCTGCTCGGTTTGATCGTGCTCTATAAACTTGGCGATGCGTTCGCCGGCGCGCTGACGACGTCGTTTTTGCTGCGCGGGATGCAGTTTTCTTCCGAGGATATCGGGGTGGTCCGCGCATTCGGGATGGGAGCCACGATTCTAGGCGCGTTTATCGGCGGCGGGTTGATGCCGCGTTTAGGGCTGTTCCGTTCGCTGTTTGTGTTCGGTGTCCTACAGGCTCTGTCGAACCTGTCATTTATGTGGTTGGCTTGGGCGGGGAAAAGTTATGCCGTGATGGCGTTTGCGGTGGGAGCCGAAAATCTGACTGGAGGCATGGGCACCGCCGCCTTCGTGGCGCTGGTCATGTCGCTCTGTAATCATCGGTATACCGCCACCCAGTTCGCGCTGCTGTCATCCGTTGGAGCGCTCGGTCGCGTGTTCCTCGGTTGGCCTGCGGCGAAACTGGTGGAGATGGCCGGGTGGGGTCCGTTTTTCTTTGTGACCTTCCTCGCCGCGCTGCCGGGTCTGTGGCTGCTGTGGGTGCTTCGCAAGCCGGTTGCCCAGCATGCGGAACTGAATGCGGGGAGGTCCGCGGCCGGAGCGCCCTGTTAGTTCCTGAGCAAAACTCTTCCCGCAGGTGTGCCGTCTGTTCCTATTTCATCTTCCTCTGCAGAAACAAAATAAACAGCATCAGGGTCGGCAGCGGTGCCAATGCGAACGGCACCAGCCAGAAGAACACGTTTTTCCCGCGCACCCGGGCTTGGTCGAACATCCATACAAACAGCCACACCAGCAGGCCGATATAGTTCACCGCCATCCAGCGGGTGGTGTGGATCTTCAAGCCGCTGATTGTTTCCGGCTCTCCCTGAAGCAGGAAGATTCCGATCAGCAGGACGAAACCTGCCAGCAGACCGGTTACGAGGCGTTTACTCCAAACGAACATAGTGCATCCTCCGTGACTGTCGAACCGGCGCGATCACGCGCCTTCGTATTCCATTCCTTGGAAATCGGGCGTAAGCTAAACAGACGAGGTGCATTTGTCAAACCGTGGTTACTTCCGGCGCGCAACGATCGTGCGGCGGCAAGGTGAAGGTGTGTGATGCGTACTGGGACCCTGGTTGGATTGGTGGGAAGTTTGATGCTGGCGGTGTGGCTGGCGGCGACCAATCCGACGATGGACACCTATCTGCAGTTCGTCGAAGCGCGCTTGTCCGCTGAGATCGATAAGATGGATCAATCCGGCCCGCGCCGCGACCGCGATCTGATTCGTTCGATTTTCCGCTCGCAAGGGCCGAAGCTCGTCGAGGGAGTCGTCCGGCCCAATACGAGACGGAACAACTGGGGGCTGCTCAGTCTGTTTGAAACGAATGTGCTGGACCAACCGGTGCTGGTGCTGGGCATCGGGGGCCAATTTGTCCCGTTACGAGGGGTCGAGGAGGCGACGGTGAAGGTCGGTCGGCTCGCATTTTGATCTGTGCCAGCATTTTTCTCGCCCCCCTGTGAAAAACTTCCTCCACAGTCTCTGAAAGCCTGTGGATAACTCAGCAAAAAATGGAGAAAAGCTGCATGAAACCTAGCGGAGACGCTATCACCAGCTTATCCCCATTACCCACAGGTGTGCCACAACATTTTGTTTGACAAAAAAATGGGATCACTATATCTAGTATGCAATGCAGTCGAGAGAGCGTTTCGACGCGAAATGTACCTCTGGATGGACAGGAATCTTTCCCGTCTCCAACCACATATACTTGCCGACCGGCACCTGCACCGAACGTTAGGCGTCTCTTAAGGAGGAACCAGTGAGAATTGAACGAAGATTCACCAAGCGTGGGCAGAGCCCCTATGAGGGTCTTGCGTTCGTGAAACGTTCCTCGGAGATCCGGAATCCAGACGGATCGACCGTGTTCAAGTTGGAGCATATCGATATCCCGGAACATTGGACGCAATTGGCGATCGATATTCTGGCGCAAAAATATTTCCGTAAGGCCGGAGTGCCGCAAGTGCACGAGGACGGCACGCCGGTGGTGGACGCCGCAGGCAAACCGGTCTTGGGAGGGGAGCGTGATTCCCGTCAGGTGTTCAACCGGTTGGCGGGATGCTGGACCTTCTGGGGCAAGAATCACGGCTATTTCAAAACGCCGGAAGATGCGACCGCCTTCCACGATGAAATGTGCTACATGCTGGCCTATCAGATGGCTGCCCCCAACAGCCCGCAGTGGTTCAACACGGGGTTGCACTATGCCTACGGGCTTTCAGGGCCGGCGCAGGGACACTTCTACGTCGATCCCAAGCTCGGCGAGGTTGTGCGGGCGACCAATGCCTTCGAGCATCCACAGCCGCATGCCTGCTTCATTCAGTCGATTGAAGACGACCTAGTCAACGAGAACGGCATCATGGACTTGTGGGTTCGTGAAGCACGGCTCTTCAAGTATGGATCGGGCACCGGCACGAACTTCTCCCGGTTGCGTGGCGATGGTGAATCCCTGTCGGGCGGCGGACGTTCCTCCGGTCTGATGTCGTTCCTGAAAATCGGCGACCGCGCTGCAGGAGCGATCAAGTCGGGCGGCACCACGAGGCGCGCGGCCAAGATGGTTTGCCTGGATCTCGATCACCCCGATATCGAAGAATTCATCGACTGGAAAGTCGTCGAAGAGCAGAAGGTGGCCGCGATGGTCACCGGTTCAAAGATTTGCGCGCAGCGGCTCAATGCCGTGCTCAAGGCCTGTCAATCGGTCGATGCGCAGGGACAGACTCATCTCGAATTGGATATGAAGCAGAATCAGGCGCTGCGCGAGGCCGTGACGGCAGCTCGCCGCGATATGGTGCCGGAGGCGTATATCCATCGCATGTTCGACTATGCGAAGCAGGGCTATACCCACTTCGTGTTTCACGAATATGACACCAACTGGGACGGCAAGGCCTACCAGACCGTGTCTGGGCAGAACTCCAACAACAGCGTGCGTATCCCGAACGGCTTCTTCGATGCGTTGGAGCACGACGGCGATTGGGAATTGCGCCGCCGGATCGACGGCAAGATCAGCAAGACGATCAAGGCCCGGGACCTCTGGGATAAGATCGCCTGGGCGGCCTGGATTTGCGCCGATCCCGGTACGCAGTACGATACGACGATCAACGAATGGCATACCTGTCCGGAAGACGGGCGGATCAACGCGTCGAATCCCTGTTCCGAATACATGTTTCTCGACGACACGGCCTGCAACCTGGCCTCGTTGAACCTCGCCAAGTTTTTTAACGCGGAAGGGGAATTCGACCTGGATTCTTTCCGCCATGCCGTCCGGTTGTGGACCGTGGCGTTGGAGATCAGCGTGCTGATGGCTTCTTTCCCGAGCCGCGCGATCGCGCAGAAGAGTTACGACTACCGGACATTGGGATTGGGGTATGCCAACCTCGGCACCATTCTCATGAAGCAAAGCATTCCGTATGACTCCCAGAAGGCGACGGCAATTTGCGGCGCGATCACGGCGATCATGACCGGCGAATCCTATGCGACGTCGGCCGAAATGGCTGCGGAGATCGGCCCGTTTCCCGGCTACAACCGGAATCGGGAGTCGATGCTGCGCGTCATCCGCAATCATCGGCGGGCGGCCTACAGTGCGCCGCATGAGGAGTATGAGGGCCTGACGATACTGCCGGCCTCGATTCAACCGGAACATTGTCCGCCGGCCATGCTCCTGGCGGCGCGGCGCGCCTGGGATCGGGCGTTGGAGTTGGGCACGGCCTACGGCTTCCGCAACGCGCAGGTCACGGTCATTGCCCCCACCGGCACGATCGGGCTGGTCATGGATTGCGACACGACCGGCATCGAACCGGACTTCGCCCTGGTCAAGTTCAAGAAACTGGCCGGCGGCGGTTACTTCAAGATCATCAACCAGAGTCTGCCGCCGGCGCTGCAGGCGCTCGGGTATACGGAGGCCCAGATTCGGGACATCGTGGCCTATTGCGCGGGCCATCAAACCTTGAAGGGCGCGCCGTTCATCAACCATGAAGTGCTGCGTCAAAAAGGTTTCGACGAGGCGGCGCTGGAACGGCTGGAAGGATCGCTGGCGCAGGCGTTTGAGATCCAGTTCGTCTTCAACAAATACACGTTAGGCGAAGAGTTCTGCCGGCAGAAACTGGGCATCAGCGAAGCGCAGTTGGCAGATCCGGCATTCAACATGCTCAAGACCCTGGGTTTCACCCAGGAAGATGTGGCGGCGGCGAACGACTATTGCTGCGGCACGATGACCGTGGAAGGCGCGCCGCATCTCAAGCTGGAACATTTACCCATCTTCGATTGCGCCAACCGTTGCGGCCGAATCGGTCAGCGCTACATCGCCGTCGACGCGCATATCCGCATGATGGCGGCAGCCCAGCCTTTCATCAGCGGCGCGATCAGCAAGACCATCAATATGCCGGCGGACGCCACCTTGGAAGATGTGAAGGCAGCCTACCTCTTCGCTTGGAAGAGCATGGTCAAGGCCGTAGCGCTGTATCGTGACGGGTCGAAGTTGAGTCAGCCGTTGAATGCCTCTTCCGACAGCGGTAAGAGCGCGGAGGCGGCTCCCAGCGTGGCTACCGTCGCGGAAAAGGTCGCCGAACGGGTCTTGGTGCGGTATCTTCACAAACGTCGTTCGCTGCCGGCTCGGCGCGGCGGGTATACGCAGAAGGCCATCATCGGAGGCCACAAGCTGTACCTGCGTACCGGTGAGTATGAAGACGGCACGCTGGGCGAAATCTTCCTCGACATGCACAAGGAAGGCGCGGCTTTCCGCAGCTTGATGAATAACTTCGCCATCGCGATTTCCCTCGGTCTGCAGCACGGCGTGCCGCTGGAGGAGTTCGTCGAAGCCTTCGTCTTCACCCGGTTCGAGCCGAACGGACCGGTGAAGCTGAACGATCGCATCAAGATGGCCACGTCGATCATCGATTACATTTTCCGGGAACTGGCCATCACCTATCTCGAGCGGAAAGATCTCTCGCAGGTGCAGGAAGATGATCTTCGCATGGACTCCATGAAGAAGGACGAGCAGGATCCCGAATGCGTGGAAGAAGAGGTCGACATGACGGCGCTCAAGAAGGCGTCGATCCTGACTGAGCATCTGCCCGTTCGACGGAACGGCATGAACGGCGGCAATGGTCATACCCAGAGAGCGGGGAATGGCAGCGTTGCCCACAAATTGGAATTAAAGCGTGAAACCCTGACCGTGACCTCGGTGCGGCAGGAAGCCAAAGAAAAGGGCTACGAAGGCGACCCCTGCCAGAATTGCAAACAGTTCACGCTGGTGCGCAACGGCACCTGCCTCAAGTGCATGAGCTGCGGCGAAACGAGCGGGTGCTCATAGCGTAGATCGACCACGGGTTAGCAGAACAGCAAGGCCGCGATTACCGTTGAAAAACGAGGTAGTCGCGGCCTTTTTTTGCAGCCGGTTCATTTTTGTCCTTTCCGCCGACTCGCTGCCGGAGCTAGTCAAACCGCATTCAGTACCTGGCATTCCCCCCCTTTCGAGTTACCAACACCAGGTAATGTGCCCGGGACTTTCCTCGGCTAACTTTAAGTCATCAACGACGTCGGCGGCCCACACCAGAGGAGGACGGATGAAAAAGCGATACAGTTCACGAGCGTCAGTGCAGAGCACCTGCGTGTTGTCCTGTAACGGCTTAGTCGGCCAGGCGGAAATGGTCAACCTCTCCGTGCCGGGCTGCCTGCTCACCACGCGTATGAAACTCAAGGTCGGTCAGTACGTGGACCTGCGGCTCACGTTCCATACCAGCCCCGCACCTATGCAGATCAAGTTGGCTGCTGTGCGTTGGGTCAGTGACGGGCAGGTGGGGCTGGAGTTCATCCGGATGTCGGAGGCGGATCAGACGCGATTGCGTTGGCTGGCAGGCCATGTCGAGCAGCGAAAACCCCAAGCCAACTGGAGTGAGCCTGTGGTCTGTCTGAGTGCCGCCTATACCTAAACCTCATCGAAGGGACGGGAGCGACGCAAGAACGGGCAGCAGAACATTGTTGCCCGTTCACCTCCTCATTCCGTCGATGAGGTCCAAGTTGTGCGAATCACCGCACGAGGAGCATGTCTTCCGGCACATCATTCATCGCGAAATGAACCTGCATAAGTATCTGCGTCACGCGTGCTTAAACCAATTCCATCGTTATTTCCATATGGCTCTTCGATGATGGGATTCTTGTTTTTCACTCGCCCTAGTCGAAATTGAATGCGCGGTCTTGGTCGCGGTAAGCGGTCTTCTACGTAATAGGTTTGTGCAATTGTCAACAGGGGGCGCTTGCCGTATCGTGGCTCCTACGTCGTTGGACAAAAGGCTTCAACCGGGGGACGCGATGATGCTTCGTTCTATCCGCAAAGAAGTCCTCGAATTCGCGAAAGTGACTGAACGTCTCCTGGGCGCCGCATCCCTCACTCATGAATTAACCGAGGAGGAATGCACACTGATCGCGCTTTACGCCAAAGACTTGAGTGCAGATCAGCAACCCTGGAGCAAATTCATTCCTGGCACTCAGCATCAAGATCCAGCCTATCCATCCAAGGGTATGTGGGAGAGCAGCGCATAGCGGTCAATGGCAATGTGAGTGAGATCCATGTCCGGAGAATTCATTCTGCAGAAAGGAGAGCGTATGCAACCCCTACCGCCACAGCCTCCCGTCGGATCACCCATAACGCCTCCTCCCTCTCCCGCTCATCTCCAATGCTCCTACTGTGCAACCGCAATGCTGTTTCTCGGCTACACGCCAAGCGAGCAATGTGCGGAATGGATTTGTCCCAAGTGTAGGATGATGAAGATTCGCCCGCTGGCGATGCTGGCGACGATCTTGGACAGTTCCACAACCGCGAGATCTGTCTTGCCTGATCCGACGCGAGTCGGTCCAAACGCCCAGTGACTGAATTGCGGTTGCCGACTCACTCTACGGTGAGGGGCAACCGCTTTCTCGTTGCCTGGGCCTATGATCAAAAAGATCCCACCGTTTCATTGCGGCGATGACGGGAACTTCACTCTAATCTTTCCCCAAATCATCTTCTCAGGTCGCGCCAACTCCAGGTAGGTCATGTGAGGCGCGAGTACACACCACCGTACCCGGCTGTTCAGACAAAGATTCGCTGTCGATCGCGTCACCCTGTACCGTTGGGCACAATAGCTTCCGACTGCATAGTACTAGGGTTCATCCGAGTTGGACGATTGTGCCGGTCTGCTACCGTGTGTGTGGTCCGCACGTTAAACATGAGAGAGGTAAGGTTGTGTTTACTCCCCCTCACATCTCCCGCTGGATGAAGTGGGTCGGCGGTATTGTTGTTGTCCTGGTGACGGCGATGCTCCTCGTCGCAGTTATCGCGGATGAGCCGGCGCGGAAGTATGTCGAAGACAAAGCCAATGCCTCGCTGAGCGTCTATACGCTTCGCATCGGCAAGCTCGACCTGCATCCGCTGACCCTCTCGCTTGATCTTGAAAACGTGACCCTCGTCCAGAAACGCCATCCCGATCCTCCGATGGTGCACATTCCAAAATGGCATGCCGGCATTCAGTTGTGGGGCCTGTTGACCGGGAAAGTTGTGAGCGACCATCGCATTGATGGACCGTCCGCCACCGTGACGCGCCCCCAAGCCAAGACAGAACTCAAGGAAACCCGTCCGAGCGGCTGGCAGGACATCGTTCGCAACCTTCTTCCCCTTCGAGTGAGTGATGTGAAGGTCAAGCAGGCCCAGGTCACATACTACGATCATCCCAAAGCTCAGCCGGTGAAACTCACCGACGTGCAGTTCGAAGCTCAGGAGATCAGTAACCGCGGCGGCGAAGGTCAGGAATACCCTTCCACCATCAAAATGGAGGCACGACTGCCACAGGGAGGCCGCATTATCGCTGAGGGCCATGCCAATGCTCTTGCCAAACCGCTACCGGCTTTCAATGTGGACTTCAGTCTTGACGATATCGCGCTGCGGGATTTCGTCGGGCTCGCGGGTGGCTACAACGTGCAACTCGACCGAGGCAAGATCACCGCGAACGGCCATGCCGAATATGCGCCCTGGAAGCAAGTGGCGGATGTGCGGGAGATCCGTCTGGAAGGGGTGAAGGCCGACTATGTCTACCGGCGACATCCAAGAGATGAGGCGCGCCGGGAGGAAGCCGTGGCGGTCGCCAAGAAAGCGACAGACAATCCTCTTCTCGTCATCAATGTGAAGCAGGGCAAGATCTTGGATAGCGAGTTCGGCTTCGTGAATCAGTCCGTGACCCCTCATTACCGGGTGTTTGTCGGCGAGGTCAATGCAGACCTGGACAATTTCACGACCAGGCTGCGGGAGTTGCAAGGGGGCGATGCGGTCATCAAAGTGACGGGACGGTTTATGGGGACGGGGCGGAGCGTCATTGTGGGCACCTTCCGGCCTGAAAAACCCTCCCCTGATTTCGATGTCGGAGTCCAAATCGTGAAAACCGAATTGAAATCGTTCAACGATGTGCTCCGAGCCTACGGCGACTTCGATGTCCATCGAGGCAACCTTTCCGTCTTCAGTGAACTGTCCATCCGCCACAACCAGGTCTCCGGGTACCTCAAACCGATCTTTAAAGATGTCGAAGCCTATGACCCCAACCAGGATGCCGATAAAGCGTGGACAAAAAAAGTGTTCGAATCCGTCATCGACGGCATCGTGAAACTGCTGAATAACACAAGCGAGGATCAGGTTGCGGCCGACGCCGGTATATCGGGCCCCGTGAAAAATCCTTCTGCCGACACGTGGCAGGTGATGGGGACTTTGATCCAAAACGCCTTCTTCAAAGCCATTCTCCCTGGCTTGGAAAAAGAACACGGCAAAGCTTGAGCCGCATGCAATCCATGGCGCCTCCACAGTCACCGTTATGATGAGAATGATCGCTGCCAAGGACGTCGTGAAGTCAGCCCGCACGGCAGGGCTGCGGTATGTCAGAGAGGGCATGGGAGGATTCAGGCGGGTCGCTAGACGCGGAACGTCGGTGTATCTGAACAGTTCGGGCGTACGGCTGCGTGATGAACGACAACTTCATCGCATCCGGTCGCTTGTCATTCCGCCGGCCTGGACAGACGTGTGGATTTGCGGAGATCCCAATGGCCATCTGCAGGCGACCGGGCGTGATGCCCGAGGCAGGAAACAATATCGCTACCACCAGCGTTGGCGTGAAGTCCGGGATGAAAATAAATATGGCCGGATGCTCATGTTCGCCCGGCTGTTGCCGCGCATCCGGCAACGCATCGAGCGGGACCTTGCCTTGCCGGGTTTGCCACGAGAAAAGATTTTAGCCACAGTTGTACGCCTGCTCGAAACCACGCTGATCAGGGTCGGCAATGAGGAATATGCCAAAACCAACAATTCGTTCGGACTGACCACGATGCGTGATCGCCACGCCCGCGTCGAAGGGGCAAGAGTCCGATTCGAGTTTCGAGGCAAGAGCGGTGTGCAACATCTGGTGGATCTGACGGACCGCCGGTTGGCCCGCATCGTGCGACAAAGCCAGGATCTGCCGGGATACGAACTCTTTCAATATGTCGATGTGGAGGGAGCCCGGCACGGCATAGATGCGGGAGACGTCAATGACTATCTCCGGCACATAGCAGGGGAGGAATGCACGGCGAAGGACTTTCGCACCTGGGCTGGGACCGTGCTGGCCGCGAAGGCGTTGCAAGAATGCCGCGCCATCGGATCGGCAGCCCAGGCGAAACGCAATATCGTGGCTGCCATCGAGGTAGTCGCGAAGCGGCTGGGCAATACCAAGACCATCTGCCGGAAATGTTATGTGCATCCGGAAATCGTGCAGGCCTACTTGGAAGGATCGTTGGCTCGATCCTTGACGACGAGGATCAGACGACCCTTCGCACGTGTAGCGGGATGTCTCACGCCAGATGAGTCGGCGGTACTAGCGTGTCTTGAGCGCCGCCTCGGGCGCAAGGCCAGTCGGGGCATAGGATTGCGCTCATCGGCATAAGGGAGAGGAGGATGCGTGTCCCGGCCGTGCATCCCGCCCCCTTGATGTGACCAAGATCTTTGCAATGGAGCCGCATTCGATAAATCAAATGCCTGGGAGTAGGCGGTGGCTTGTATACGATGTGGGAGATGCCACAGTGCTCATGCGAGCATGGGCTTGTCATCAGCCTGGTCCTGCGAAGGCCTCCGCTGTCTTAACTGTGGATCGCTCGCAGACATTCCACGGTGGGGCGACAAGGCCGTCTGTGATCAGGACGGTATACCTCCGACACCTGCTCACGGGTCTCTTCCGCCTGTTCAACAGTGGGGCTGGTTACTGTTTGCTCTGTGCAAAGGCATGTGAGGGCTGAGTCCCGGCCCATTCACGTTGTCCCATCCGCCTGGCGATCAACTGATCGACAGACCAGGCCCCGCCGCCTTCCACAAGAAGCGCCAGGCTCATACCCATGATCAACAGGTGATATTCAAATCCCTCGCCCTGCTGTTGCCCAAACCAATTCATGAAGAAGCCGTTTGGCCAGTGCACCATGGCAACAGCTCCCAGCATGATGAGTATGTAGCTGGCAGCCACAAAGCGAGTGAGGAACCCGGCCAGCAGACTGAGGCTGCCGATCGACTCGCCGATGATGACGAGAAAGGCTATGAGCCAGGGAAGGCCCATGGAAGTGGTAAAAAATCCAATCGTGCCCGTAAAGCCCTGTCCCCCAAACCAGCCCAGGAGTTTCTGTGCCCCATGGGCAAAGATCACAATCGCCAGGGTCACACGCACGATGAACATTCCCACAGAACCGTGAGTGGTGAAGAGCCAGAGCATGGGTGACCTCCACATTGGGGATTGCATGTCGCCGGTGTCGGGCCATTTTCATCTATGGCGTTGAAATCACTCTGGGTTGCCGGTTCAAGCCCGTCGCGCTGCTGGAAGTAGATCGACGTCTGGCTGTATCGACGCACTGCCAGCCGCTGGACTCCTTCCTAGATGTTAAGCGGCCTTGAGTTCGTTGTGCCGCCGCTTGTTGGGAACAGCGAGGAAGACCAATCCATCCTCTCGAGTTACTGACCGAGAAGTCGATCTCGTACGAAGCTCAGGTGGAACCCCTTGAATGGCGCCTTCACCAATCGCCGGACAACAAACGGCATGATGAGAAAGGCACTGATCAAAGTGGCAAAGGCCAGGGGCAACAGGGCAATCCATAGTGTCGGAACTGTCCGCGTCAATTCAGGAATGAGAAAGAGCAAGCCGATGTTTCCGGCGAACATGAGGAGAACGAAGCTACCCACTCCGCGCCACAGCAGGGCCCAGCCGAGCCGCACCGATTCCTCGTACGTCGGCTGTTCGTTCGATATGGTGTGGACGGTTTCCATCATTTCGGATCACGCAAACGCAACAACGTGGGAAATAGATCGCCGTTGGGGCCGTTGTTATCTATGCATTGACGGGCTCGAGAAGCCACTAGGCGTACCCCTCGTACATCAGCCCAATTTGTACGCGGGTATCTGTTCCGCCATTCCGGCGTGAGCGTATATGCACTATTTCTACACGCCTCTCGCGCCTGTCAGCGGATCGCGCGTCCAGGCGTCAGCAGTGGCCTACGAGTACGCCCGTTCGGCTCATCCTACGGTCTTCACGCCGATGTTTTTCTAGCTGGATATCACCTAAGAAATACCCACTCGTTTTGTCTGATTCTTTTCCGGTAAAGTGATGAGAGCAGTCAATCATCCACGTCCACCAATCTTGAACCTGAGTTGCTACACAGGCGGGTTCCTATGTTGAGAATTCTGATCGGGGACGATCATGCCGTCTTTCGCCGCGGGACCAAAGATGTCCTGCAAGAGCACTTTGCGCCGCTCGAGGTGCATGAGGCCAAGACGGGCTGGGAGATGGTGACGCTGGCGTCCCAAGGGAAATGGGATGCGTTTATCATGGACGTCACGATGCCCGGGAAGTCCGGGACCGATCTGTTGGAGCACATCCGCAGCTTGCATCCCTCGACGCCGGTTCTTGTGTACAGCATGCACTCTGAAGAAAGTTATGCCGTGCGGATGATCCGAAGCGGGGCCAGCGGGTACCTGAACAAATCGACGGGACTCGATGAACTCGTGGCGGCTATGCGGTCAATCCTCGCAGGGCAGGAATTCATCAATCCGGCGGTGGCGCGCTGTTTGATCGAGCGCATGCGCACCAAGGATTCCGGTCAACTTCACGATGCCCTGTCCAATCGGGAATTTCAAATTCTCAGGATGGTCGCGCAGGGTGAATCGCTCAAGCAGATTGCACTCACACTCTGTGTCAGCGCCAATACCGTCAGTACCTACCGGACCCGTATTCTCCAGAGGCTCCGGCTGAAGACCAACGCCGAGTTGACGCGTTATGCGCTGGAACATGCGCTTATTTGACGAGACCGCAGAGATCCCCGACAGTCACGCACCTCAGGTCATTCGTTAAACGAGTACTCATCGCGCCTTCGCGTGAGAAGTGTCCCGGTTGGATACGGGTAACGGGCGCGTCTTGACGCCCCGGCATTCAGGGCAGAACCAGGTGACCGTGTGCCCTTTGGGATTGGTCCACCAGAACAACACCCGTGACGCACAGCGCGGGCATTGTGTCGCAGGGGCAGTCTCCTTCTCGGTCAGGGCCGTTTGAACATGCGACTGTTCCATAGATCCTCCCGCTGGTTCTTCGTGACATCTTCGAACACCAGGAGCGTGTGACCTCTGAATTGGCAACGGTGAAACGTGTGAATCGCGAACCGTGCTTCCTCTTTCGTCGACATGGTCACGCGCGCAACTCCCAGAGGCATGCCGTCCGCATCAATGACGATCTCCGCTGCCGTGACCCTGCCACAGCACGAAAACAACGCGACGATGTCGGCCCGCGTGACCGTCGACGACAGGCCGTCGATCAAGAGACTCAGGTCACATGGAGTATGCAAGGGACGGCTCCACCCAGGTGCATTGCTGGAACTCGCTGTGCGGTGAGCGTACTCGGTCCTGGTGCAAATCGCCGCCAGCAAACTAGGAATATTCCTGTCACGGTTTCGTGACGGCCAGCCGCTTACATTTTCACTGGTAGCCTAGTAACTCTCCCAGAGTATTGAGGATGACGCCTTCACTGGGGCGTCGTTCGAATTCAAAGAGTTAGCTGTCGAGAGCTGGCAGGACCCGTGTGGCGGTATTACTGGTATTCACCAGGGAATTGGTGCGAGCTTGCCGTGATTGGAAGGACGCGGCCGTCTAAGAGTAGCCACGCCCATGTCGTACAGGAAGGAATAACACATGAACTCTTGCGAAGGTGGAGCAGGTAAGGTGATCGTCCTTACATAGGATGATCGTTGCCGCTGGTCAGCGGCAGGATCACATGTACCATAGTGCCGACTCCGATTTGACTGGTGACGTTCAACGTCCCATTCAGCAATTGCGCACGCTCCTTGAGGCTGACGAGTCCCAACCCTCGAGGGGACTGTTTCATCGTTTTGACGTGGAAGCCGCGCCCATGGTCCGTGACGTAGAGGGACAAGGTGTTCTCGTTCTTGATGAGCCGCACCTCGACGCGTGATGCCTGGGCATATTTCACGACGTTGTGCAGCATTTCTTGTAAGGTCCTGAAGAGGCGCGTCGAAATGACTTCGGGCACCCGTCTCGGGACATCGATCGCGTGAAAGTCTACTGGCAGCTCGGTCACTTCAATGAAGTCCTTCAGGTAACTGCGCATCGCCTCTTCAACACCCATCGTGTCCCACATGGCCGGATGCAAGCCATAGGCGATGTGCCGCACGGATTCCAGCGTTCGCTTGATCTGTTCATTCAGCATCCGCACCTTGTGCGTGAGCGGCTCGTCGCAACAGCGTTCAATGGAATTGACGGAGAACATCATCATGGCCAACTGCTGACAACAGTTGTCGTGGAGCTCCCTTGCGATGGCGCGTCGCTCCTCGTCCTGAATGTTGAGCAACTGCGCATTCAGGTCTTGAAGTTTTTGCCGGCTGGTCCGCAATTCGTCTTCATGCACCTTCAGTTGCTGCTCAGCCTCCTTGCGGCGGGTGATGTCGATCACCGCCAGTCGCATGATATCTTTTTGCCCCTGCGCCGGGCTGCCTTCCAACAACACATTCATCAGGGCTCGTGGTTGGTCGTCGGAGGCATCGCCGAGATCCACTTCGCAGCTCAGACGTTTTCGTTCGAAACAGACGTGCTTGCAAAATTCGATGAATCGCCGACGTTGAGCGATGGGCATGAAAAGATGGAATCGCCGGCCAACCAATCGGTTCATCGGCTGGTGCAGCATGGCTGCTCCGGCAGGATTCACGTCGCAGATGGCTCCGCGCGGATTGAGCGAAAAATATCCGACAGGAATGGACTCATAGAGCTCCACATAGCGGTTGCGGCTTTCCTCCAATTCTAGATGAGTTTGCCGAAGCTCTTCGCATTGAAGGCGAAGTGCCACATGGTGCACTCGAAGTTCATGTACCAACTGCGCAGTCTCGGTTGCGGACTGATCAATGGGCGGTGTATGCGCACTTTCGCGCAAATAGGCTTCTGCTTTTCTGCGTAGGCGTTCGATTTGGGCCCCTGATGTCGGCATAGTGTCCTCTTTACCTGCAGAGGATGAAGTGGTCAGAATGCTGGGGCCGGTCCAAAAAATTAAACGGGACCAGCCCTTTGATCGCAAGAGGTGACAATGGCCGCTGCGATACTGGGAAAGAGATCCGGATAATGAACTGTGAGGTAAAACACCAGCTGTATTCTACGGGGTTCGTTCGGGACGTACAATCGGAGAGTCACCCTCAGCATTCAACGGGCTATACGTTGGCCACTTTAATCACGTCGAAGCGATCGATCATTGGATTTTGCTCTTCACTGGATCATGCGTCAGTGCAATACCGCCATGATACTCGATCGGAATCAGTCCGTTCACCGCGTCATCTCCAACACGGCGCAATAGGATGCCGGCAACCCTTGTTCTCGAGCGATGGGCCGCGAACTGGAAGATGGGATCAGATGTCGTGCCTGGTGCTGCTAGGCTCCTTTGGAATGCGACGAAACAGCATGCGATCCTGGGACAGATCCTGATCATGACCTGTGGACTCGCTGCGCACATGGAGGAGGCCCTTATCACGCCCAACGTCGAACATGAACCCTGTTGGCAGCCCTGGCTCTGGTTGGCCCGCGAATACGGCTACCGCGCCTGTTGGTCATTTCCGGTGCGAACCTTCGGAGGGCCGATTCTAGGCACGCTGGCGTGGTATTTCAAAGATCCTCGTGAACCCTCCTTGCGTATGATGGAGTTGGCAGCCACGTTGACCCATGCGGCCGCCATCATTATTTCCCGTCACCGGGAAGCGGAGGAACGAACCCGGGTGGAGGTGGCCCTCAGGGAATCGGATGCGCGGTATCGCGCTTTCGTCGCCGTCACACCGGACATCGTGTACAAGATGAGTGCCGATTGGAGTGAGATGCAGAGCTTGGTCGGGAAAGAGTTCATCGCCAGCACCGAACGGCCGCGCCGAGACTGGATGGACGCCTATATCCCCGATGCCGACCGCACGGTCGTCTGGGAGGCCATCGGCGCGGCCATTCACTCCAAACAGGCCTTTGAGCTGGAGCACCAGGTCATTAGACTGGACGGCACGATCGGCTGGACCTACTCACGGGCCGTGCCCCTCTTCGATCTGAAGGGCGAGATCGTGGAGTGGTTCGGCACAGCCAGCGATATTACAGAGCGCAAGCAGGCCGAGGCCCAGCTCAAGACCCGCAATATCGAACTGGAGCGGTTCAACAAGGTCATGGTGGGACGGGAACTCCGGATGATGGAGTTGAACCACAAGAGCCCTGGGCGGCAGGGGTTGCAGAGTGAATCCCCACTGGACCAGTTCACCATCGAAGCGCAGAGGCCGGCGGCTGAACCAGGGCAGGGTGATCCAGGCGGCGAATCTCCCCGTCGAGCGTGACCGGCATTCTGGCAGCAAACCTACGTGATCTCTCTGACATGGGGTTTTCCCTGAACAGCCAGTCCTGATTGGCCAGGGGCGGGGGCGAGACACTATGAGAATGAGGGTCGACCAGCATGTGGTGGCGGCGGAATGGCAGGCACGCGGCTTCAGTTGTGATCTTTGGGTTGATCCGCCAGGGCAAGTATGGGAGGATTACCGCCACGCGACCGATGAGGTGATCATGCTGGTCGCGGGCCGGTTGGAACTGGAGTTCGGGGGACGCTGTCTCACGCCTGCTCCCGGAGAAGAAATTCTTATTCCTGCCGGGGTGTCCCACACGGTGAGAAATATCGGTGGGACGACTGCTCAATGGCTCTACGGGTACAAGCGGGTTCATACAGGCTGATGAACTGACTCAGCAGAGGGAGAGGAGCCGATGCCGACAACGACGCAATTTGTGGTGAGTGGACAGAGCAAGCCCGGTGTGCTGGCCTCAGTGGCGGCGGTGCTGGGAGCTGCCGGGGTCAACATCAAGGCCTTTTCCGCGCCGGAAGTGACCGGGCCGGGAAAGCTGCGGTTGATCGTGGCCGATGTCGATGCCGCGCGAATCGCGCTGAGAAAAGCCAAGGTCAAATTCCGCGAAGAGACGGCCCTGATTTTGAGCCTGGAGAATAAGCCGGGCGCGTTGAAACAAGTGGCCGATTCGCTCACCAGAGCCCGCATCAATGTGAAGTGCGGCTATTGCACGCCGTCGCGGGAAGGCAAACGCGCCATCGTGGTGCTGACCGTGTCGAACACCACCAAAGCTCTCGGGGGGCTGCGCACCCATTCACTCGACGAATTCTAATCTGCTTCATGCCGGGGGAGAAGAGGACCAGCACCAGCCGTCTTCTTCTCCCCCTGTTCGCGCTGCTCCTGACTACATGGCTCCATGGCTGCTCCGGCTGGAGTCCGGCCCGCCCGTCCTATCCGCCAGGGTATCCCTTGGGATTCGTGGAGCGTGGAAGCGCATCCTGGTACGGGCCTGGCTTTCATGGCAATCGTACGGCTAACGGCGAAGTCTACGACATGCATAAACTCACGGCGGCGCACCGGACGTTGCCCCTGGGTTCGGTAGCAGTGGTGCGCTCGTTGACGACGGGACGGCAGGTGACCGTGCGCATCAATGATCGCGGGCCATTCGCGCGGGGAAGAATTCTGGACCTCTCGCTGGCCGGTGCCCAGGCGGTGGGTATGGTCGGCCGCGGTACGGACGACATCGAACTGCGTGTCATCAGCTATCAGGGCAGGGCAGGAGAGATGGGCTGGTTGCGAGTGCAGGTCGGCTCCTTTGCCGACCCGTCCAATGCGCAGGCTCTGGTGCAACGGCTACGTAATGCCTATCCCGGTTCCCGCGCGGTCGCGGTCGATCTGCCGGACGGTCGCCGGTATCGTGTGTATGCCGGCCAGTTTCGCACGGAAGCCGACGCCGAACAGGCCGCCGCACATTTGAAACGAGCGCTGGATACGGATCCGTTCATCGTGCGGGACGACAGCGAGTCGCCCGCTACGGGAAATCCATGAGTGTTGTGGCGGGTAATCACGTTAAACGGTTGATATCGTGATGCATTGCCCGCAGCAAGATTTCCTCTCAAGGCTTGATGCGACTCTCGGCCTATGCTAAGTGTAATAGGTAATGGATGATGGTGACCCGAGAGGACCTTTCTTCGTCGTCTTCTCACGACATCGGGCAAGTCTTGCAGTTCGGACCCTAGGCTTCGAACTGATCCAAGAATCCATTTTTTACCCTGACATCGTTGTTCCATACCTTTAGCCTCGATAGGTCTTATGGACATTATCGTCTTGATCTTCCTTATTCTGTTGTCGGCGGTCATCTCCGTCGTCGAAGTGGGCTTCTATTCCGTCAACGACACGAAACTCCGCGCCTTGGCCGATACGGGCAGCAAGCGAGCGGAGATGGCCCTGCATCTGCGCACCGATCCGCAACGGCTCCTGTTGACCATTCTGGTCGGTGATCGGCTCGTCGATACGGCGACCGCGTCGCTGGCTACGATTATTGCCTTGAATCGGTTCGGCGGGCAGGGGCTCGAAGGTGTACTCGGCGAGGCCTTTGCGGTGCTCGTCGGTATTCTCACGTTTGTCCTGCTGGTGTTCGCCGATCTCGTCCCCAAGACCCTCGCGGCGAAATATTCGGTTCCCGTCGTGCTGAACATGGCCTACCCCGCCTATGCCGCACAGCAGGTGCTCACGCCGATCATGTTCTTCGTCGTGCCGCTGATCTACAAACTCACCGGCGGGAAGGGGCTCAATGTGCCCTTCGTCACGGAAGAAGAGCTCAAGATCATGCTGGACCAGAGCAGCAAGAGCGGCGCCATCGAGGCCCAGGAAGTCAAGATGATCAAGAACGTCTTCCAGCTGAAGGACATTACCGCGGAAGACTGCATGACCCCGCGCATCTACATGTTCTCGCTCGACTGCAATCAATACCTGCGCGAAGCGAAGGAGCTGTTGTTCAAGTCGAAATATTCGCGCATTCCGCTGTACGAAGGCACGCTGGATAACATTATCGGTATCCTCTACAAGACCAAGGCGTTGACCGCCCTGGCCCAGGGCCATACCGAAATGAAGTTGCGGGATATCGCGCAGCCGGCGTTATTCATCCCGCACACGAAATCGGCCGACGATTTGATGAAACAGTTCCAGTTGGATAAACGCCACATGGCGATCGTCGTGAACGAATTCGGCGGCGTCATGGGTCTGGTCACGTTGGAGGATTTGCTCGAGGAAGTGGTGGGCGAAATCGTCGATGAGACGGACATCACCGAAGAATTGATCAAACGGATCGGCAAGAACCAGATCCTGGTGCACGGCCGCACCGAAGTGCGGAAGGTCAACGACTTCTTGAAGGTCGACTTGGGCGACGATGCCGTGACGATCAGCGGACTGGTGCAACACGAACTCGGCCGGATTCCCAAGGTCGGCGAGGAAGTGCATATCGCCAACTGCCGGCTCGTGATCCATGAAGCGGATCCGCGGGTGATTAAAAGCGTCCAGATCTACAAGGAAGACAAACACCCCGCGTTGCCGGACCAGCCGGTCGAGGAGCATGTGCCGGTCACCCAGGCGTCACCAGATCGGTAAACTCCGCTTCCGTCAGAATCTTCACGCCGAGCTTCTGCGCCTGATCGAGTTT
>CAADGJ010000118.1 GCA_900696505.1 uncultured Nitrosospira sp. | reverse complement strand
GGTGGACCTTCATGGCTGCCGCAGCTTTGGTGGTAAGTTTTGCCTCCACTGCGCTGGCCATCGAGGCGTTCCAGGAGAGATTTGAGTGGGGAGATCTGAGCAAGCCCACCACGTTGCAGGGCCGAGTGATCATCTTGGATCCGTATGATGAGGCCGTGTGGCTCAACATCGCGGTGTTCGGTGGCAACGCCGAAAGCGGATTGTGGTGGCAGAGAGTCCATCCTGGAAAGAACCTCAAGTTCTATCCTGCGGATAAGAACGTGTGGGAACAGCTGAAGTCCATGGCCCGTGCGCATTCCGGACCCGCCGCGGCAAAGGAAGTTCCTCCTGGATCCCCGACGACCTTAGTGGAGTTTGTGGCCCAGGAAACCGAGCAGAATCACCGGGTGATCACATCCGTGAAGAAGCTCAATGACAACGCCGGAGAAATGGGCAAGCCGAAGAGCATTTCTTCTCTCCGTTTGAAAGATTGCGATGGAAAGAACGAAATCGACTCAGCTTGCTATGCGGCGAAGCAGGCGTTAAACACCTCACCGAAGTCGCCGGATGGAGCGAATGTCGCGCTGCAGTATGATGTCTTGACGCCTGATGGCAAGCCAATTGCCAATTTGATTCCTTGGACGGCCCACTACAACCGGGGTAGCAAGCACTAAGTTCTAGCGACTTATGCGCTCATGAAGAAGGCGGCACTCCGAAAGGGGTGTCGCCTTTTTCTTTGGCCGGAGTGAACTGAAGTCGAAGCCGCTCGATGCGAAATCGTTACTCGCTCAAAAGCCGTTGTTGGAGTGCAGCCAGCCGATTGAGGGCATCGAGGGGTGTCATGGAGAAGAGGTCCATTTGGCGGACTTCTTCCAGCATGGGATGCGGGGCAGGGAGAGTGGAATCAAACTGCAGAGCTTGCTGACTTTCAAGAATGGGACGTGGTGATGTTGTGGATTCCAGTTGTGCTAGTACAGCCTTGGCTCGCTGTATGACCGCGTCCGGAAGGCCCGCCAGCTGGGCAACATGGATACCGTAACTACGATCAGCGCCTCCTTGGACGATCTTGCGCAGAAATAACACTTTCCCGTCGCGCTCCTTCACCGCCACAGAATAATTCGTGATTCCTGCTCGTAATCCCTCCAGCTGAGTCATTTCATGATAGTGAGTTGCGAAGAGCGTGCGAGCTCCGAGTCGCTGCGGATCCTGGATGAACTCCGCAATGGCCCAGGCAATGCTCAACCCGTCGTAGGTGCTTGTCCCGCGGCCGATTTCATCCAGCAAAATCAAGCTGCGTGCGGTCGCACAGTGAAGGATATGAGCAGACTCGGTCATCTCCACCATAAAGGTACTTTGGCCCCCCGCCAGATTGTCCGAGGCACCGACCCGGGTGAAGATGCGATCGACCAACCCGATTCTGGCCTCGGCTGCAGGGACGAAGCTGCCGATCTGTGCCATTAACGCAATGAGTGCCACCTGCCTGAGGTAGGTGCTTTTTCCCGCCATATTGGGGCCTGTCAAAATGTGAAGGCGGCTGGTGTGCAGATCCAGGTGCGTGTCGTTGGGGATAAATCCTCCGGAGAGATCAAGTCGTTCGACGACGGGGTGACGGCCTTGCTTGATGTGGAGTACATCGCCCGTGTCGAGGGTGGGTCGCACGTAACGATTCAACCCAGCCGTTTCTGCCAACGCTGTGAGGACATCCAGGACCGCCAGTCTGCGACTAATCTCTTGCAGGCGGGCTGTTTCGGCGGCGAGGCCTGTTCTGAGCTGTTCGAAAAGCGATTGCTCGAGAGCCACGAGTTTGGCATCGGCACCGGTGACCCGTTCCTCCAGTTCCTTTAGCTCAGCCGTCATAAATCGCTCGGCATTCACCAGTGTCTGCTTACGAATATAGTCAGGCGGAACCTTGCCGAGATTGGCTTTCGTCAATTCGATGTAGTATCCGAAGACCTGGTTGTACCGAATTTTCAGAGACTCGGCGCCGGTCCGCTCCCGTTCCTTGGCCTCCAGTCCTGCAATCCAACCTTTCCCTTCACGACTGGCTTTGCGAAGCTCGTCTACATCCGGGTGATACCCGTCCTTCAAAATGCCCCCATCGCGTACAGAAACCGGAGCTTCGGCAAGAATGGCTTGTTCAATCAGTTCATACAAGTCTTGCGCGTTGTCCCAGGATGCTGAGAGCTCGGCGAGAAGCGGGGCCTGCAACGGCGTGAGTTCGGCCTGAATGGCAGGCAGGGAGGATAACGAGAGTTTCAAGGCCAGCAAGTCGCGTGGATTCGCGACGCCGAGCGAGATTCGGCTGCAGAGTCGCGAAATATCCTGGACGGTGCGTAGCGCCGTTCGCAATCGAACTCGTGGCTCGATGCTCTCTTTGAGTTCCTCGACCGCTGTGAGGCGCGCTTCAATCGGGGCGCAGTTGATTAGTGGGCGCAGAAGCCATTCGCGGAGCAATCGGCTTCCCATTGCCGTGACCGTGCGATCGAGGACACCTAACAATGTATACGGTGAGCGGTGATTCGGCGCGTCGTCCCAGCGTCCTGCGGGTTTGACGAGTTCCAAATTTCGGATCGTGACACTGTCCAGATGCATGGCGTCGTGAGGCTGTCTCACTCGCAAGTTCCGAATATGGTCGAGTGAGGCCGAAGGTTGGGTCTCCCTCACATAGCGCAGCACGGCCGCTCCGGCTTGAATACCCAATGTGAGCTGCTGGCACCCGAAGGAGTCTAGCGAGTGCACACGGAAGTGTTCCTGCAGCATTGCGCGACCGGTATCCAGCTCAAACCATGTTGCCGGTTGTGCGCAACAGCGAGGTCCGATTAATTCAGCTATCCAGGATTGTGCTCCCGGTGTGCACCCTTCGGCATACAGCAACTCTTTCGGGTCAAGCCGTGCGAGTTCGTCCATGAGTGCGATCTGCGCTTGCGGACCATGAAACTCGCAAAGCCAGTACTCTCCCGTGGAAACCTCTAGCGTCGCGAGACCGAATGAACAGCCTGTAGGTTCGTGTGTCGCAGGCCGCAAGCGGATGGCCACGGCTGCCAACAGATTGGATTCCGATGAGGGGAGGAATTCGCTATCGATCAGTGTGCCGGGCGTATAGAGCCGGACGACCTCCCGTCTGACCAGACCCTTGGCAAGTTTCGGGTCTTCGACTTGTTCGCACAAGGCCACCGTTCGGCCTGCGCGCAAGAGCTTGGCGATATAATTTGTTGCGGCGTGATAGGGGACGCCGCAGAGCGGGATCGGAGTTTCGCTGGATTTATCGCGGGAGGTCAGCGCAATCGAAAGAAGCTTGGAGGCTTCGACCGCATCTTCCTGAAACATTTCATAGAAGTCGCCGACCCGGAAGAACAGAATAGCATCACGGTAGGCCTGTTTGATCTCGCGGTACTGCCGCATCAACGGCGTGCCGTCTGCCTCACCCATCGACGGGTTCTCCCTCCGTAGGGATGTCAGAAGAGCTTCCAACGCGGCGGGCGGCTTTGTCGAGCGCCTGGCGCAGCCGTTCGAGATCGACTTCCGCTTCCTGCAAGGCCTTGGTTTTTCGTCTGAGCTCGATTCGCCCGCGGACCCAGGCGGGAAAAAGCAGAATGCCGGAGACCAGCAGGCCGACGCCGAAGGCCGCCAGGATCGGCTTATAGATGAGAATTGACGCCGATCGAAGGCCGAAGAAATACCGGAGAGTGACCTCCTGTTCTTGATTCTGAAGAAAGAACGACAGCGCCAGCAGCAGTACCGTCCCTACCAATATCAAGCGGATCAATGCGAGGCCCTCCCTGGCCGAGGGTCATTGTACACGGGTTTGCGAAACCACTCTAGTGGGACGACGCACGGACATGCGAGAGCGAAGGGCGAGGAGCAGGCGTGATGCAGACGGGCCTCTGGCTGTGAGCACCGCCTGTCGCGTGGACGGGGGGTGATGGGTAAGATAAATCTCAAGCCGATCATGCGGAAGCCCTGCGCCCCAGCGTTCGGCCCATTCAACAGCGAGAATAGCGCGGCCGTCTACGTAGTCACCCAGGCCCGTATTCTCGAGTTGGGCGGCAGTGAGGCGGTATAAATCAGTATGGATCAGAGGAAGGCGGCCACGGTATTCGTGAATTAAGGTAAAGGTCGGACTACTCACAGCCATGGGTTCGGCGCCAAGTCCATCGGCGATGCCTCGAACCAGTGACGTTTTCCCAGTACCCATTTCTCCGAACAGGGCCACAACTTCGCCTCCCTCAAGGAGGGTGCCCAGACATCGGCCTAGCCGATGAGTTTGCTGCCGGGAGCGAAGGAGCGTTTTCCAGGGTTTGGTGACAGCGGGAGGCCTTGCCTTCTTCCCTCCTGCAGGTGAAGTGGTCAACAGCTTAGAGGTGCGTGGTTGGCGCGATGGCATGGGGGATATGGCGAATCAGATCGCGGGCAATCATGCCGGCCTGGCCGAGTTGCTGCGCGGCGAGATCTCCGGCAAGGCCATGAAAATAGGTGGCGGCACAGGCGGCGTCCCATGGAGCCACACCTTGGGCGAGCAACCCGCCGACCATGCCGGTCAACACATCTCCGGTTCCCGCCGTGGCCATGCCTGGGTTACCGGTTGGGCAGATCGCTGCGACCCCGTCCGGTCTGGCGATGACGGTCCGGGCTCCTTTGAGAACGACGAACACGCCTCGTTCACGTGCGAAGCGCGTTGCTGTCCCGAGGCGATCTTCATTGACGGACTGGGTGGTGGCTTCTGCCTCAAGCCTCGCCATTTCACCGGGATGGGGCGTAATAATCGGCGGGCGAGGGCATTCCGTGAGCAAGGACGCCTTTCCGGCCAAGGCATTAAGCGCATCGGCATCGAGCACGCACGGCTTATCGATGCGCTTCACGAATTCTTGTACCAAGTCCACCGTCTCGGGATGCGTCGTCAGTCCAGGTCCGATCGCGACGGCATCGCGAGGACCCGCGAATGCCAGGAGGCGATCCAGTCCTGAACGGGCAAAGGTGCGGGCCTTGGTCTCCGGCATCGGCAGGGTCATGGCTTCGAGTAATTTCGCCTCGAGGATGTCATTGACGCTCGAGGGAACGGCAGCCGTGACGAGACCGGTTCCGATTCGAAGGGCGGCCATGGCTGCCATGGCCGCGGCTCCGGTTTTGCCGACCGATCCGGCGATGATGCCGAGATGTCCATAGGTGCCTTTATGCGAGGACGGATGTCGCGGGGGAAGCGCCGCGTTCGCGGAGGCAGCGGTCAGGAGCAGCAGCCGACTGCCGACGGCGTCGACAAACGAAGACGGAATTCCGATGTCAGCAAGACGCACCAACCCAGCGCAATCGATGCCGCCTCCGCAATAGAGTCCTGCCTTTGGCAATCCAAAGGTCACGGTGAGGTCCGCTTTGACCGCCGTGCCCAGGACAGATCCGGTATCGGCATGAAGGCCTGACGGAAGATCCACGGCGACGGTGAGGCGTCCAGCGGCATTGATGGCGTCTATCGCATCACGGTATAAGCCGGTCACAGGCGTGGAGAGGCCGGTGCCTAAAATGGCATCGATAATGATCTCGCTTGGTGTCAGCCGTTGTTGAATGGCGTTCGTATCAGAGGGCCGAGTAATGAAAGATGGGCCTGCTGTCCGGTGAAAGCGCTGATACATCGCCTTTGCATCACGGCTGAGTTCAGCCACCGGTGCTAATAACAACACGTGGACTCTGGCTTTTTTTCTCCGTAACAGTCGAGCGACGACGAAACCATCTCCACCGTTATTCCCCTTGCCGCACAGGATGACGATCTTTTTTCCTGCAACCGATCCGTAGCGCGCCTCAAGATGAGTCACCACACCTGTTCCGGCTCGTTCCATCAGTACGAGGGACGGTACCTGCGCCTCGGTAATGGTCCGATGGTCCAGTGCACGCATTTGCTCGGCGGTCACGATCGGTATCATGACGTCAATCGGGCCTCCGATTCGGGACTGAGGGAGGGCCTTGCTTGGGCAGAGCCAGGCTAAGCCACCAATTCTTTCATTTCACGGACAGCCTGAACGAGCCCCACCATGACGGAGCGGGCGATGATGCTGTGGCCGATATTGAATTCGACGATCTCCGGCAGTTTGGCGAGTCGTTTCACGTTTTTATAGGTCAGGCCATGACCGGCGTTCACTCCGAGGCCAAGTTTGTAGGCTAGTTTTGCCGCCTGAGTGATCGCTTCGAATTCTTCGTCTTCTTCCTTGGAGCGTTTGGCGTTCGCGTAACGGCCTGTGTGAAGCTCGACATAGGCCGCGCCGATTTTATGAGCGGCCTTGATTTGATCCAAGCTAGGTTCGATGAACAGACTGGTCGGGATCCCGCCATCCCGGAGCAAATCGACGATCTTTTGGATTCGCTCGCGGTGATTGGCGACATCGAGGCCTCCCTCCGTAGTCAGCTCTTGACGGCGTTCCGGAACTAGCGTGACGAGGTCAGGTTTCACACTCAGCGCGATTTTGGCCATGGCATCATCGGCGGCCATTTCTAAGTCGAGCTTGGTGCGAACGATTTCTCGCAATATCGTCAGGTCGCGGTCTTGAATATGCCGGCGATCCTCCCGGAGATGCACGACGAGACCGTCTGCGCCGGCCAGTTCGACGAGGATGGCGGCAGTCAGAGGGTCGGGGTCGGTTCCGCCACGCGCTTGCCGGAGTGTTGCCACATGATCGATGTTCACGCCCAATCGAGCCATTACGCCTCCGCAAATACCATGAATGACGATGCAGAAAGATTTCGGAACTGGTCGAAATTCATAGACAATTCTGTGGTTCCTGAGGCATTATTAACAGAAGACAGTGGGGCGGGGCAAGAAGGCTCTGGTCAAGGCGCTGCCGCGCTTTTCTCACGTTCATGGCCGAGCGGCAAGCCGCAACTCCATAGAAATATAGTGAAATTGACTCGTTTTGAGGGCTCTATTAAAATACGCCCCTTTCAGAGGCGTCACGACGCAACCCGTTCAGCAGAGGCCCCGCCAGTAGGAGTCTGACACATCCATGTCGATCAGCGACGGTTTTTACCGCATCAAACGACTTCCTCCGTACGTATTTGCCCAGGTGCAATCCCTGAAACTCGAGGCGCGTCAACGGGGCGAGGACATCATCGACTTCGGGATGGGCAATCCGGATCAGCCCACGCCGCCCCATATTGTCGACAAACTGATCGAGGCGTCCAGGAAAGCCAAGAATCACCGTTATTCAGCCTCGCGTGGCATTACCAAACTGCGTCACGCGATCACTGGCTGGTACAAGCGTAACTACGATGTGGATTTGGATCCCGAGACCGAAGCGATTGTCACGATCGGCTCGAAGGAAGGTCTCGCACACTTGGCTTTGGCCACCATCGGGCCGGGCGACGTGGTCCTGACGCCGACTCCGACCTATCCCATCCACATGTACAGTTTCATTATCGCGGGTGGCGAGGTGCGTGGCATCGAGCTGCGTCAGGACAGCGATTTCTTCGACGATCTACTGCGGGTCTATCGCCAAACGTTGCCGCGTCCGCGTATTCTGGTGATCAATTTCCCGCACAACCCCACGACCGCCGTGGTCGATCTCGAGTTCTTTAAGAAGATTGTCGCGTTTGCCAAAGAGCACGATGTAATTGTGATTCATGATTTGGCCTACGCGGATATCGCCTTCGACGGCTATAAGGCGCCGAGTTTTCTGCAGGTGCCGGAGGCGAAGGATGTGGGCGTCGAGTTTTATACGCTTTCGAAGGCCTACAATATGCCGGGCTGGCGCGTCGGGTTTTGTGTCGGTAACCGTGAAGTGGTAGGCGCACTCGCGAAGCTGAAGAGCTATCTCGACTACGGTATTTTCCAGCCGATTCAAATCGCCAGTACGGTAGCATTGAATGGACCGCAGGACTGTGTGAAAGACGTTGTGCAACGGTATCAAAACCGCCGGAATGTCCTGGTGAACGGGCTGAATCGTATCGGTTGGCC
>CAADGJ010000117.1 GCA_900696505.1 uncultured Nitrosospira sp. | reverse complement strand
GCGTCCCGAACCGGGTGATGTGGCTGAATTCCACGCCGTTGGCCATAAGCTCAAAGGCGCGGCGCTGTTGTACGGGTTTCCGGGCCTGGGGCAACTCGGCGCGTTACTCGAAGAGACGCTGGAACATGTGCAGGAGATGTCTCCGAGTCAGTGGCCGGTGGCCTTTGAAGTGATCCGTGATATCGTCGCCTCCTTCCGCCATCAGGTGGCACGGATCGGGCGGGGCGAAAGCGAAGATGCGTCTCTCGTTGACGGGTTCGTGCAACGGTGCGCGCAATTCCTGCCGGCCGCGTCTGCAGACGACTCCGCCCAGTGCCTGCCCATTGCGACCGAGCCGTCTGACGATTATCTCTTGCCTGTGATGGACGAAGAAGTTCTGTCGTACTTCGCCCCTGAAGCGGAAGAGTATCTCAATACGATTCAGACGCTTCTCCAGCGGTTAGAGCTCGACCTGTCCGACGCGGAGACGATCCACCAGCTGTATCGTGTCGCCCATACACTCAAAGGCTCCGCCTATACGGTTGGATTTCAGGTGGTCGGTGATGTGGCGTTCCCGATCGAAACCTGCATGATCGCGGTTCGTGAGGGAGCGGCTGTCATTGGACCTCAGTGGATTGCGACGATTCGGCATGCGGTCGACGTGATGCGCTCGTTGATGGCACGAGACGCGCAGCAGCTACCCCGGTTGCGGCAGGACGTGTCTTGTATGAAGACGATGCTTCGCGAACTGGAGCAAGGCATGACCCAAGCTCCACAGGTTGATGCGCCCGCCGCATCGAGCAGCAGTGTTGCTGGCAAGGAAGCACTCCCTCCTGCCGCGAAGCCTCTAAATCCGGCAGCCCAGTCCTCAGAGCCGAATCACCCGGCCGAGTTGTCGGAGGCGTATCTCATTCCGATGCTGGATGCCGAAGTCATCTCCTATTTCGCTCCCGAGGCGCAGGAATATCTGGAAAGTCTCGAGACCGACTTGTTGCGAGTGGACAAGGACGCGGCAAACCCTGACATCATCCATCAACTGTTTCGCACGGCCCATACGTTAAAGGGATCAGCCTATACCGTGGGGTTCCAATCAATCGGCGACCTCACACACCACATCGAAGATTTCATGGGTGCGGTTCGCGAGGGCCGCCTGAAGTTTCTTCCCGGCCATACGGATGTCCTCTTGCGCGCCATCGACGTCATTCGAGCCCTGATGCGGCGCGACCCGTCGTTGGTTACCCGGACGCGGCAGCGGTTTGCCGCCTCGCTACAGGAACTGAAGGGGCTAGGTGAAGCTGCACCGACAGGAGTCCATGAGCCCGTCATGTCATCGCAGACCGAAGCGGTGATTGCGCTTGATGTGCAGGAGGCTGAACCAGCAGAGCCGGTGAATGCCGCTGAGGGGAAGGCCGGAGAAGAGCGTGAGGTGATCCGGGTCAGCCGTGATCGCTTGGAACGGCTCCTCAATCTGGTCGGCGAATTGGTGATTGATCGCGGTCGTCTCGAACAGCGCTTGCGCACCCTGGATCAATTGGCTACGCAAGTGTTGGCCAATAAGAATCGACTCACCGACGCCGTACGCACGTTCGAAGACAAACACACCTTCTCGTTTCAGCCATCTCCCACCACCCAGGGAGAAGCGATGCCTCAAGGCTTTCCCGGTGTCAGCGATTTCGGCAGTCTGGAATTCGATAAGTACGATGACTTCAATATTCTGGCTCGTCGCATCAGCGAGGTGACGGCGGACATCAGCGAATCGATGTCGCAGTTGTCAGGATCAATCCATCGCGCCCAGGACGACATGGGATCGCTGCAGCAATTGACGCTCGGCATGCGCGATGAAATCGCCCGTGCCCGTATGGTGCCCATCGGCACCCCATTTACTCGCTTCCGGCGTGCGGCGCGCGAAATGGCCAGGGCTACGGGAAAAGACGTGAATCTGGTCACTTCCGGTGAACATACCGAAATCGATACGGGCGTCGTGGAGCGGTTGGTGGACCCGCTGGTGCATTTAGTCAGAAATGCCGTGTACCACGGCATTGAACCGGCCGCCGTCCGCCGTGTCCAAGGCAAGCCGGAGACCGGCACGATTTACCTGCACGCCGCGCATCGTGGCAACTCAGTCCTGATCGAGGTCGAAGATGACGGCGCGGGTCTCGACATCGCTAAAATCAAGGCAAAGGCCGTCAAGTTGGGACTCGTCAGGCAGGATGTTGCTGAAACCCTTCCCGAGAGCGAAGTCATCAAGTTCATCTTCCTGCCCGGATTTTCCACCGCTGACGCCGTCGGCGACCAAGCGGGACGTGGCGTCGGGATGGATGTAGTCAAACGCGTCATTGAGACGATGAACGGCCATATCGAGGTGGAGTCGGTGCGCGGGCAGGGCACCAAGTTCACCATGCATTTGCCCCTCACGCTGCTGATCGCCACGGCCTTGCTCGTGCGGGTCGGAAAAGACCGCTATGCGATTCCGCTGCCGAGTGTGCGTGAAGTCACCATGTCGACGGCGTCAACGCTTCAACACATGGGTGATCGACAGGTGGTTCAAATCGGGGACGAGGCCATCGAAGTCTATCCGCTGGGCAGCCTCATTCGACGCGAGGCGGGGATCACAGACGGTGTATCTCCGGTGGTGATCGTGCGAACGTCGACCGGTGCGCTTGGTTGTGCGGTGGACGAGTTGCTGGGACGGCAGGAAATCGTCATTAAGTCTCTCGGTGGACTGAAGCCGTATGAACGCTCCGTGTTCGGTGGCGCGACGATCGATCCAGAGGGACGAGTTGTGCTGGTGCTGGACGTCAGCCGCCTGACCACGCGTGAGTACCAGGAAACTATGTCGATCGCACAGGATTCTTCGGTCGCAGCGATTGAGGATGCTACAGGGCATAGTGAGCCAAAAGCGAGTGCTCCCTCGGCGTTACCGTTGCTACTGATTGACGATTCGCTCAGCATCAGAAAGTTTGTGGGCCGCATGCTCGAAGCCGCGGGGTATACCGTGGAGACCGCGACGGACGGCGAAGAAGGTTGCCGCAAGGCAATGGTGCAGGCCTACCAACTGATTATCACCGACCTCGAGATGCCCAAGTTGAACGGGTATGAGGTCATCCAAGCCCTCCGGGCGAGACCTCAAACTCATGCCACTCCCATTCTCGTAATGACGACGCGGGCGGGTGAAAAACATCGCCAGATGGCGGTCAGTGTCGGGGCATCGGGCTACATTGCCAAGCCGGTTGAAGAACGGGCGTTGATTCAGGAAGTGCGCAAGTGGACCGGTGTTGAGGCGCGGGCCGAAAAATAGCAAGGTTTTGCCGACTTGTGCCGTTGCTGGCAGAATGAAGGACACATATGGGGCTTCGAGGACAACGGGCAGTCACCATTTCGAGCGGGCAAGCGGTTCGATTTCTTGTCACGCTGATCGGTGGCTCATCCGTCGCCTTTCCTGCACAGTGGGTTCGCGGCATCGTGATGCCAGCTTCGGCCGGCCCTAACGGGCTGGTCACGTGGGCCGGCGTGGAGTACGAACGAACCGATCTGTCCGCTCGACTCAAGGTGGTCTCCAAAGGTGTGTCCTCCGACACCAGGCTGATTCTGTATGGCAATGACGAACGATCGCGATCCTTTGCGGTTGATAAAGTAGTGGGTTTGCTGGACGTCGAGGGAGCGCTGATTCATCCCTTGCCGCCTCAGTTTCGAGGCAAGGAACGGGAGCGATTGCTGGGATTTTTTGTCGGCGCCTCGTTTGTCGCGCTCATTGCCAATCCATTGTGGGTGCTTGAGCTTCCGCTCAGGGCGCAAACTCTGGAGATGTTTGCGATTCGATTTGCGGAGAGCAAGGCCGGCGAGAGTGATTCCCGGCTGCATGTGCCGATGGTGGGTGTGGATGAGGCGATGTCGATGTCGACGAGCCCTGTGAGTTAAGCGTCGAGGGTCATCATGCTACGTAGCCAATTACGCAGACATCCCCACACGACGGCCTCAGGTGCTGCCCATGCGCGCGTGCAAAATATGGTGGTGTTTTCCGTGGCGGGAAAACGGCTGGCTGCCAGGACCGAGGAGATCGGCGGTGTCCTCCCTTGGCCTGGAACGACCGCTGTTCCCAGTGATACGCCGCTTGTCACCTCGCTGGTCCGCCATGAGGAATCGTGCCTGCCGGTCTTCGATCTTGCAGCAAAATTCAACCGTACGGTGCGCGAAGAGGAGTCGCTCTGTCTGATCGTCAAACATGTCGACGGTCCTCTTGCCATTTGCATCGATTCTCAGGTTCCATCGCTGCATGTGGTGCCGCGCTCAGGGGTACAGTATCAAAGCGGCCTCGATCCGGACATCGCCGGATCCTGTGTCGCAGGCGACGAACAACTGCCGCTCATCAACCTGGCAACTTTAGGGGTCGCATCACAGCGTCAGGCGTGATGCATCCGACATCGCGTAGAGGAATGACATGCCAAAGATCTTGATTGCCGATGACAGCATTGCGGTGCGCAAGGTAGCCGAACGACTTTTGACTGAGGCCGGAATGGGCGTCACGCTGGCGGCCAACGGATCAGAAGCCCTGGCGATGCTGGCAAAAGATCGTCCGGATCTGATCGTCTCCGATGTCATCATGCCCGACAAGAGTGGCTACGAAGTGTGCGCGTTCATCCGCGGGCAAGCCAACCTGGCCGATCTCCCCGTACTACTGATCAGCGGCATTGTGAACGACGAGGTGTCCAAACAGGCGGAGTCCTGCAAGGCCGACGGTGTGTTGAAGAAGCCGTTTCAGGGATCTTCTCTGAAAGATCGCGTGTTGGATTTGCTGACCAAGCGACCGCACAAGCCGGCCCCGGTGGCTGAACCGATTCACATTCCGATTGCGGAGCCTCCGGTCATGGCTGAGGTTGCGCCAGCGCCCGTCGCACCTGCGCAGGAAGAGCTTCCGTCAATCCCGTTAGTCCAGCGTGAGTGGCAACAGCCGGCTGAACCGGTGGCCATCGTTCTGGACCAAACGCCGGCCGGACCTGTAGGGATCGAGGAAAGTCGCGCGGGGAGCATTTCAATCCATCAGGCTGCTGAGCCGAGCCCTGTGATGCAGGCTGATGATCGGCACCAGGCGCTGCTGGCCGATCGGGATGCCAAGATTGCCGAACTGGAAGCACAGCTGGGAGCGGAGCGTCGACACAGTCAGGAGGAGCGAGAGCAGCATCAGCTGACAGTGTCGGAGCAACGCGAACAGATGGCGGATGTGTCCTCCCGGATGCAAGCCCTCGAGCAGGACCTTGCAAAAGAGCGAGCCCAACGGGAGTCGATGACGCAACAGCTGGAAGATCTGTCCAGGCAGGCGCATCGGTTGGGTGAGGTGGAAGCCGCGTTGCTCGAAGAACGGCATCGCGCCGACCAGCTGGCGCAGCAAGCGGCGGAGAGCGCCCGTCTTGGTGCGCGCATCGTTGAGTTGGAAGCGCATCTCGAAGCCGAGCGTGAAGCGGCCAATCAATTGGTCAATCAGATTACCAGCCTTGAGCACGTGGAAGACCGCATGCGGGAGCTCGAGCGGGTGCTGGCGAGCGAGCGGGAAGAGGCGATGGCTCTGCGGAACGAACGGGCGCATTTGGAAAAGAGTGCGGCCATGGTGCCGGTATTGGAAGAGGCGGGTGAACACGCTCGCGCTCAGGTTGCAGAACTTGAAAGAACACTCACCGCTGAACGTGAGGCTGCAGCTACGCTTCTGGCGCAATACAAGCAGATGGAAGAGAAGGCTCAGCTGGTGCCGGACTTGGAGCAGGAGCTGAGTGCCGAGCGGGACCACTCCATGCAACTCACAAAACAAGTCGCTGATGCCGAGTCGATGGCTGAACAGTCTACGCGACGATTTGAAGATCTGGCGCGAAAACTGGGCGAAATCGCAGGCCTCGCTTCCCAACTCGGAAATGCCAAACGCTAAGAGGCCGTCACTCGTCAGGTAGCAGGCGGGTGCATGCGTCAGAGGCAGGATCCACGGTGTCGACGGAACCAGAGCAAACCCAAGACGATTTCCAGAAAGAGCTCATTGAGCTGTTCGGGCAGGAGGCGCAGGAGTGGCTTGTGCAGATCCACGCGGCCCTGGTCGAACTCGAGAGCCTGCCGGATTCGGATCGGCATTCCCAATTAATCGACGCGGTAGTGCGGGGCATTACCAGCCTCGGCGGCTCAGCGGCCACGGTGAGTCTGCCCGATGTCGAACGCGCCACGTTTGCCCTCCTTCCGTTCATTGAGACGATCAAAGACCGGACCACCGCAACCAAACAGGACTTCAGCACGGTCCGAGAACATTTTCGGACCGTCATCGCGTCCGTGAAAGTGGCCACCGGAATCACGCTCGACATTGATCCCTTGCCGGAGGCGGCGCCGGCGCCTGAACCGGTGTTGGAGTTTCTTCCCCTGTTGAATGCACTGCACCAGCTGCAGGATGAACAGGCCGCGCAAGGCAGCATGTCCCGCAGCCTCATCCCGCAGGTGCTGCAGCGTTTGGAACACGAAGCGCGTATAGGCGCTGGCCAGATTACCGCTGCACAGTTTCAGGAGCTGTTACTGACGATTCACAATACCGACGCCCAATATCTCGGGTCGCTCCGCCAGGACTTGCCTGGCATTGCGCTGCACCTCAGCCGGCTCCGAGCCGGCGGGGTTGCCGTCCTGACCTCCGATGCCGGTTTCGATGCTCCAATACAGATGATTGCAAGTCTTCACGAGATTGCCAAGCAGACGAATGCCACGCCGCTCGTCACGTTCCTGACCGGCCTGCAGAATTTCCTCACATTGGTCGTCCAACGCCGCATCGACATTGCGGCTCATCGGCTCCAATCGGTCGAGACCCGCATTCTGGCCGTCGCCAGCATGGTCGAAGAGTGGATTGCGGACGGGCAAAAAGAGTTCGACATGATGAGCCGGCTCGCCCCCTCGACCTAACGGTGCGAAGCGACCGGCAGGCCGTCGCAAACCTTCCGCAGCGGACCGGTTGAATCGGCGATCATGCTCACCACAGGCTCGATGTCACAATGATTCTGAATCTATTCGAGTGAGATCCGTCGCGATTGCGACTCCCGACGGCCACATTTAGCCAGCCAAGGCGGGGAGTTGAAGAAAGAAGTATGGAACAGAACCACTACCGGCACGCAGAGGAGATCCTGGCGAAGGTGGCTGCCTCCGTCCAACGGCAGGAAGACGTAGATCTCACCGAGCTCACGCATCTCGCAGACAGTATCGTCGAATCGTTACAGGGCAGCGATCAACTGGTCGTGGAAGCGCTCTCCAGTCCCAGCGGGCCTCCGCTAGTCACCAACCTCATCAATGTCGGCATTCTGGCGACAAAGGTTGGGATCGGTCTTGGGTACTACGGTGTCGAGTTACACCGCCTCGCCGTAGCCGGATTGCTGCACGACATCGGAATTTTCGCCGTACCGCAGCAGCTCCTCACGAAGGCCGGGCGCCTGACAGCCGAAGAACGGACGTTGGTCGAGCAACATCCACGTCTCGGTTCCGAAGTCATCAGACGTGTGGGGACGGAGTATGGATGGTTGGCAGAAGTCGTGCTGCAAGCGCATGAGCGGGGGAAAGGGCAGGGGTATCCCCATCGCTTGAAAGGTCGAGAGATCAACGAGCTGGCACAAATCATCGGCTTAGTGGACATCTTTGATGCCCTGGTGAGTCCACGTCCCTATCGGCGACGATTGCTGCCGCACGAAGCCGTGCGCGAATTGCTGACGACGGAACGCACGGCGTTTCCCCGGGAAATCATGAAAGCGTTGGTCGAACAGTTGTCGGTGTATCCACTCGGCACGAGGGTGCGGCTCAGCAGCGGACAAGAAGGGGTGGTGGTACGAATCACGGCCCGGTACCCCTCGCGGCCGGTCTTGCGCATCACGAGCACAGAGACTGCGGCGCCTTCAGAACCCCCGCACCTGCTTGATTTGAGTCTCTTGCCCCATGTGTCAGTGGTGGATACCGTCGAGCCGCCGGCGTTGGATCGTGTCACATTCGAAGCGGCTGGGGCTGCCCCAACAGCATCTGCTGCGCCAACAAACGTCTCAGACCAATTTGCGGCCCTGCTGGAAAGTCTCGACGCCATTGCCGGGGTCATCCAGGCTGCCGTGGACCAGCCGGCCGTAGCCAGGGGACCTGCCCAAGTACCGGCTGAGGCGGAGACAGCAGAACCCACGGTCCCTGTACGCCGGGAAATTTTAGGCCTGTTCGTCCTTGAAGCGCGGGAGTGGCTCAATCAGATTCAAACGGCGTTGGAACGTCTGGATGCCACCAGTGAGCAGGCGCGCCGCGCACAATTGGCCTCCATTTTATGGCAAAGCGTGAACAACCTCGCCCGTTCCGCGGCCACGGTCGGATTGACGGCGGTGGAAACGATGGCGACCAGGCTCTTTCCACTCCTGCAGGCGGCTGCCAGGCATGAACGGGCCGTTGCCGCGCATCATGTGGCATCCCTTCGAGAAGGGTTGCTGGAGATCAGCAAGACGGTCCAGGAGCTTCGACCGATTGAAGAACATCCTGCGCCAGTCGAGGAGACCGTCGGGCGGGACCAGCCGATCCTTGAACAACCGGCGCAGCCGGAGTTGCCGGATTCGCAGGTCTCCGGCGAGACCGCCTCTGAAATCGCTACGCCCCGGTACGCTCCTCCGCGCCCCATGCCGGCGTCATCCATTCTCGATGCCTTGCGACAATTGCATGTCGCACGCGGACGCTCGCTGGAGCCAGTGCGCGATGTGTTGGAGACGGTCATTCAACGAGCCGAACGCGAGCTGGCTCAGGGCGCGCCCGTGGTGGATGCACGGGCCATCGGTCGCCTGCTGCAGGAATTGGATGAGTTGGATGAACGATTTCTCAATCACATGCAGGCTCGGGTTCCTTCAGTGGTCTCGACGCTCGGCCGTATTGCTCGGGCGAGCGAAGAACGCGTCTTGCCCCCTCAGGCTCTCGAGCCGATTTTCGAAGAAATTGATGTGCTGTTCGAGGCGTCTGAAAAGGTTTCCGCGGAAAATATCAGTGTCTTTCTGCAAGGTCTGCGAACATTTCTCAGGGTGACCGCGCAACATAAGCCGGCCGTTATTCGCGAGCGGCTGGCTGCAGTGGAAGAGCGCTTGGCGACGCTTATTCCGTTGGCCCAGCAATGGGTGGATGTCGGCCGGGTCGAACGGGCGGCCATTTTTGATATTCTGCCAATGGCCTAGCGTCGTGGTCCACTGACGGACCCTGGTTCTCTCTGCTCACCGATTCTGCCCGCCTAATCCTTAGGCAGTTGATCTGCGCCCCCTCGTAGTCCGACGAAAAGCGTTCCATCCACATGGTTGCGCACAGTCCGTCCACAGTTCTTGTGGACAGGCCGTGTGATGCCGCTCACGTGGGGCGCACACAAAACATATCTCGTCAATCTGTACAATTTCTCTTGCGGTTGAGGTGGGGATTATACGACCATCACGGCCATGCCAAAACTTGTCTCCGTCAAACAGCAGGAAGGGCACGACGCGCGCGCGACGGCCTATATCAAAGCGTACATGCTCTTTCCGGCCGGCATTCTCGGCCTGATTTCCATGCTCGGCGGCGTCGGCGGGCTGGCGTACCAACTCATCGCAACGGACACCTATTCGTGGACCACCTTTGTCGAAAGCTCCGGGTTGTTGCTGCTGGGCGGGCTCTTGGGGTGGGTGCAGACCACGTACCATCGCTGGATTCTGGCCAATCGTCCTGAGGTCTTTGCCGAGCGCATGCGGCAGCCCGCGCTCACGAAAAGCGGGAAACCTAAACGGGAGAGCGGGAAGAATCAGGAGTCATCCAGCGGCTCTCCATGGGCTCCAGGCGCCTACATGGTCGGCCTGGCGGTCCTGCTTGCCGGATCGATGCTCAGCATGCTCTATGGCGCAGTCCATCCCATTCCGGCGTGCTTCCTGCCGTGGGCCGGATTCTTCTGGGCCAAGCTGTTTTTCTGGAAGACGCTGCTCAAACCCTGACGATATCGGTGTGCGAGCTACTTACGGCGAGGCTTGCGGGTTTTGACGGCGGGCTTGGCGGCTTGCTCCAGAGTTGCGAGACGTTCCTCGAGTTCGCGGACCCGGTTGCGCAGTTCCGGCAGCTGAGGAATGACCGCCTGGGCTTTCAGAAATGTGGCGTGGGCCATCACCGGTGCGCCGGAGACGATCTGATTCGGCTCCAAACTTCTGGTCACGCCGGATTTTGCCGCGATCATGACCTGATCGCCGATCTGCAAATGATCGGCGAGGCCCGCCTGACCGCCCACCATCACGTACCGTCCGAGGGTGGTGCTGCCCGCAATACCGACCTGTGCCACTAAAATGTTGTGTTCGCCGACCACCACGTTGTGAGCGATCTGCACGAGCTTGTCGATCTTGGTCCCGCGTTTGATGACAGTGTCACCAAACGTCGCGCGATCCACCGAGACATTGGCACCCAATTCCACGTCGTCTTCGATCAGCACGCCGCCCAGCTGAGGGATCTTCTGGTGTCGGCCCTGGTATTGGACATACCCGAAGCCGTCGCTGCCGATCACCGTGCCGCTGTGGATGATGACGCGGGCGCCGATCCGGCATCCTTCCCGGACGACCACATTCGGGTAGAGGAGGCTGTCGTCGCCGATGCTGGTGTCGTCCCCGATGAAGACTCCGGGATACAGGGTCACTCGCGCGCCGATGGTCACCCGGTCGCCTAAGGTGACGCCAGGCCAAATGGAAACATCGGTCCCGATCGTGACGCCGTCACCGCGTGTGAGGCCCTCCGCGATGCCACGCACTCGGGCGGGTCGCGCGAAAAACTGTTGAGCTGCACGCGCAAAAGCGTAGGCGGGGTTCTCCACCACAATTTGCGGGGAGGGGCAATCCGCGATGCGCCGTCCGACCAGCAGCGCGCCCATGGTGGCGGTCTGTGGAGACTTGAGATGGCGCTCGGATGTGACAAAGGCGAGATCGCCTGGTCCTGCCTGCTCCAGGCTGGCTACGGCGGTGACGGTCGCGTCCGGAGAACCGATCAGTTCGCCTCCTACATAGTCGTGCAGTTCCCGAAGTGTCAGCGGGGTGCGCCTGGGTGCCGTGCTCATTCTGTTAGGCTTTCTTACTCTTGGGCGAAGGTTTCGCTGCGGGCTTCTTGGCAGCGGGCTTGGCAGGAGTCTTTGCAGAGGGCTTCGCAGCGCCCTTGGCAGCGGTCTTCGTCGAGGCCGGTGCCACGCGTCCTTCCACGTAGGCAATGACATGGCCGACGGTGGTAAGGCCGACCAGATCCTGGTCGGGGATCTGCAGGTTGAACACTTCTTCGATGCGATACAGCATTTCAATGACCGCCATCGAGTCCAGGCCAAGATCTTCCCGCAAGTGATGCGTCGGCGTAATCGAGGATGCATCCCGCTTCAGATACTCTGCCAACGCCTGAATGATCTTGCTGGAAACGTCTGTGGTAGTGGCCATGACCGGTTCCTTCGTGTCGTGTCTGGTTCGTCGACCGTCAATGCTGCCCTGTCGGACAGGCGTCAGGAGGAGACAGCTTTTAAAACGACGGCCGCGTTGTTGCTGCCGAATCCAAATGCGTTGATCAGCGCCACTTTCGCCTTGCGTGTTTGCTGGTCCTTCGACAGGCCGGCCAGTGCGCATGCCGGGTCGGGATCGTCCAGGTTGAGCGTGGGATGAATCTGCCCGCTCGTGAGCGTGAGGGCGGAGACCACTCCGGCCAGCGACCCGGCCGCGCCGAGTGTGTGGCCCACCAGAGACTTCGTGGCGTTCACGGCGAGTTTATCCGCGCGTGACTTGAATACTAAGCGAATGGCCTTAACCTCCACGGCGTCGCCGACCGTGGTCGACGTGGCGTGCGCGTTGATATAGTCCACCTGCGCCGGCGTCACGCCCGCATCCTTGAGGGCCAGCCGCATGGTCGTGGCGACCTCCTCGCCATCCTCCCGGGGGGTGACCATGTGATGGGCCTCGCTCGTGGCGGCATATCCGGCTACTTCCGCGTACATCCGGGCCTTGCGTTTCTTCGCATGGGCCAATGATTCGAGGATCAGGGCACCGGCGCCTTCCCCCATCACGAACCCGTCCCGTCCACGGTCAAAGGGGCGCGAGGCTTTCTCCGGGGCAGCGTTATACTTCGTGGACAGGGCTCGAAGCGAGCAAAATCCTGCGAAGACGAGGGGCGTGATGCTGGCATCGGCCCCGACGACGATGACAGCGTCGGCCGTGCCGGCGCGAATGGCGTGCATGGCCTGTCCCAACGCATGGGCACTCGACGAGCAGGCGGTGGAAATCGTGAGGTTCGGACCTTTTGCCCCATAGGCCATGGCCACGATGCCGGAGGCGGAATTCAGTGTGATCACCGGGATAAAGTTCGGATGCACCCGATGCGGGCGCTTCTGTTCATAGAGTTGTGTGATCTCACGTTCGCCCATCACCATCCCGCCCATGCCGGCTCCGACGATCACACCCACCCGGTGCGGGTTTTCACGTTCCATCTTGAAGTCCGCATCAGCGAGCGCTTCCTTAGCGGCCACGAGCGCAAATTGCGCATATCGATCCACACGATCGCCCTGTCCGGCAGGGAGATACTGGTCCGGGGAGAAGTCGACGATGCGCCCCGCGATGCGCGACCGATAGCCTTCAAGGGGAAAGGGATCGAAGGAGGGAATGGCGGAAATCCCCGATCGGCCTTCCAGTGCCGCTTTCCAGAATTGCGGCACGCCGATGCCGATGGGGGAGACGACTCCCAGCCCTGTAATGACGACCCTCGTCGACATAAAACCCTTTCATGGCCGCGGGATGGTGAGGTGTGCGGCCTGTCTACTTACCGCACGGGGGCGTCACAGTCAATGCTGTACGCAGGCACCCGCTCGAGATCTCCGTAGGTATCGTGGTGGAACCACCGCACAGGAGGATCAAATTGGCGCCAGCAAGACTGCAGCACGTGAAGGCCCGCAGGCGTTCCAGCCCATTACATCGATGGTTCGTATGATCCGAGAACCGCCGCTGGCAGACACGTTCAACATCCTTTTAGTAGCGCACCTTCATGAGCAGATACAAACCGAACGTCAGAAACACCATATTTGCCATCCATCCGGCCAGCATCGGAGACAACGCACCGCCGCGCCCCAGCGCAATGGCGACGGAGTGCGTGGACCAATAGAAGAACCCGACCGCCATCGCTTGCCCGATGCCCATCGCCATGCCGCTTCCGCGGACACCCGTGCGGCGAAGGCTCAAGGCAATGCCGACGATCACCATGATCAGCGTCACGCAGGGGAAGGCGATCCGGCCATAATAATCCGTCAACAAGCGGGGGAGCATGGTGCCGCCCAGATGGAGGCGATCGACGTAGGCGCGAATCTCGCGCAAGGTCATCGTTTCCGAGTCCAGTTCGGCCCAGGTGGTAAAGTCGTCGGGAATGTGGGGCAGCGCCAGCGGTTGCGTCTGAAAGCTGCTCACCAGCACCGTGCCGTCCTGGCGGAATGAACGGGTCATGCCGTCATGCAAGGCCCATCCCTGCGAGGAATAGACCGCACTCTTGGCTTCCGCGATTTCCTCCAATTGAAAGGTCGGACTCAAGCGATAGAGCCGGATGTTGCGCAACACCGCGCCTCCGGGATCGATCGTGTCGATGTTCAACAGGGTCTGTCCCCCCAGACTGACCCATGGCTGCGCCGCCTTCAAGGAGACGGGCGTGACGCGCTTCTCGATCTGTGTCGTCTTGATCTGGTCGGCCTTCGCCAGGGCCAGGGGGATGACGGTGGAACTGAACAGGAACAACACCATCGCCAGGACCGTTCCGAGAAAAATAAACGGCGAGGTGATCCAGTACAGGCTGATGCCGCAGCTGCGCATGGCCGTAATTTCGTGGCTGCGCGACAGCAGGCCGATGGTCAAGAGGGTCGCCATCAAGACCGCCAGCGGAGCAATCT
>CAADGJ010000116.1 GCA_900696505.1 uncultured Nitrosospira sp. | reverse complement strand
TGATCAAACGCCGCCATATGTTTCCGATGGCTCATGATCAGCCCCACATCCTTGACGGGAGACGGCAAATCACGAGGCGCGATTTCCGACACCCGCAGGATATTGCGGTGGCAACCGAGGCAGACGGCGGAATCCACCTGAGCTTGCAGGTTGTGAGGATCCGTCGGTTTGCCGAACAGATAGATCGCCACGTCCCTCGTCCCATGCCAGGCCTTATCATGCAACCAGCCGACCACACCGGGCCTGACATGACAGGCCACGCATTCCACTTCCTTGTGGGATGATTGCAGCCAGCCCTCATAGGCCGGTTGGATGGTATGACAGCTGGCGCAGAATTTGGGATGATTCGTCAGCGGAACAGCAACTCCCCCGAAAGCCATTGCGCCGGCCAGAATCGCTCCGAACACAATGGCGGGAGCTCTACGCATCATCCCGTTGGGATTTGGGGAAATGCCGGATGATCAATGCCGCCACCGCCGCCACATCATCAGGATCCAGCAGCGGGACGGAGGTTTCAACGGGTTTGTTGGACACGACCGCTAGGAGGCCGTCTTGCGAAACCGGCACCTCACCGATCTGGTCGCGCACGACGACGATCTTCGGATAGCCTTCGCTCCGCCATCCTTCGGCCAGGATCAGATCATAGGAGGGATCGAGGTATCGCTCACGAACGTCTTCGACGTTCATATGGTCCGAGACATCGGCGAACATGGCCAGACTGCTCTTGGAAATGATCACGACACTGCTTGCACCGGCTTGCTTGTGCCGCCAGCTGTCTTTTCCCTCGGTATCCAAATCGAACCCGTGACCGGCATGTTTGACCGTCGCCACCTTATAGCCGGCACGCACAAGCTCGGGAATCACGCGTTCGATCAACGTGGTCTTGCCGCTATTGGACCGGCCGACAAAAGACAGAATGGGCACGGACATGGCAACGTTCCTTTCGCGGCGTCAGCAGCAGGAGGGGCGGTGAGCGGCAGATGCAGCCGGAGCGGCCTGGTCCAGCCATACCGACCCGCTGAGAAGCTGCACGGTTACCGGATCACCGGGATTGAGGCGCTCCACTTCGACCGGAATATCGATCAAACAGTTCGCTTTGACCATGGAGGTTAAAATGCCCGAGCCCTGATCGCCGGTCGTCCTGACCTTGAATACGCCATCTTCCCGCCACAACACGCCGCGCAGAAAATGGCGCCGATCGGTTCGCTTGGAAAACTTCTCCTGAAAGACCGCCTCGAGCAGCGGGCGTCCATAACTCCGCGCGCCGGACAGTTTCAACATGGCCGGACGAACCAGTTGCTCAAAAGTCACCATCGAAGAAACAGGATTCCCCGGAAGTCCGAACGCCAGCTTTCCCTGAATTTTGCCGAAGGCGAGCGGCTGGCCTGGCCGGATGGCCAACTTCCAGAAATTCATCTCGGCACCCAGATCCCGGAATACCGCTTTCGTGAAGTCGTAATCCCCCATCGACACGCCGCCTGACAGCACGAGAATGTCCGCGTTCAATCCGTGGGAAATTTTTTCCTTCAAAGCCGCGGGTGTGTCCCGAGCAATGCCCAGCAGGATCGGCACGCCGCCGGCTTCATGCACCGCCCCAGCAATGCCGTAACTGTTCGAATTGATGATTTTTTCTTCGCTGAAGCGTTCGTCAAGATCGGCGAGTTCATCGCCCGTCGACAAGATGGCGACGCGCGGACGCTGATAGACCAGCACAAAGGACTTCGCGAGAATAGCCAACATACCCGCTTCGCCGGATCGAATCTGGGTGCCCTTCGGAATGATGCAGTCGCCCTTTTGCACATCCTCACCCTGCGGCCGGATGTTTGAGCCGCGCGGTTCCGCTTTGAACACACGCACGGAATCGGGCGTATGTTCAGTATCCTCGACCTTGATGACGGTATCAGCCCCGGCGGGAATAGGGGCGCCCGTCATGATTCTGATCGCTTGCCCCTTTCCCACAGACTTGGTGGGCATCTTCCCTGCCGGCACATCCTCAATGACGGTTAGCGTGACAGGCTTAGAAATCGCGTGTTCCTGCGCAATGTCCTCAGCGCGTACGGCAAACCCGTCCATCGCGGAATTGTCCCACGGCGGATTCGAGCGCGTAGCGATGATGTCTTCGCCGAGCACCCGGCCCAGGGTGTCCATAATGGAGACCTTCTCGAGCCCTAAGGGAGCCGCGGCGTCCAGCACAATGCGCTGGGCTTCATGAAGCGGCGTCAATCCGACTGTCGCATCGGCAGATTTCACAGGTCACCGTCCCGTCAATGTTGCTGTCGCGGCGCCGGCTTTATGAGCGACCCGCTTTTCTTGCAGAAAGCTTCCACCTGATTGGCGATATCGTGATAGGCCTGAGCCGTTGCCGCATCGGAGTTGAACAGTGCGAAGGGCTCGCCCGCATCACTTTGCGTCACCACGTCGGGATCCAGCGGAATCCGTCCCAAGAACGGAACACCCATATCCGCGGCCGAGGCCTCACCTCCGCCCTTGCGGAAGACATTCACTTCCTTGTGGCAGTGGGGGCATTCCAACCCGCTCATGTTCTCCACGATGCCGATAATCGGCACTTCGCTGTCCTTGCAGAACGTCACGGATTTCCGGGAATCGAGCAACGCCACTTCTTGAGGTGTCGTAATAATGACCGCTCCGCTGACCCCACCGAGGAGATCGATGGTCGTCACGGACTCATTGCCCGTTCCAGGAGGCAGATCGATCAGCAGGAAATTCAGATCCTGCCACTCCACGCCTCCCAGCAACTGGTTGATGAATTCATATTTATACGCATCGCGCCAGATGATGGGATCGTCAGAGTTCTGCAACAGGAAGGACATCGAGGCAATCTTCATGTTGTAGGCCTGAAACGGGATGATCCCGCCCGAAGTGCTGATCTTCAGCTTTTGTCCCTCCGCCCCGACCATCTTCGGAATATTGGGGCCATGGATATCCATGTCGCAAATACCGACATGCCAGCCCTTCAGCGCAAGACTGACAGCAAGGTTCGTGGTGCAGGTGCTCTTGCCCACGCCGCCTTTATTACTCATGACAAGCACTTTATATTCGATCCGTTCCATGCGCTTTGCGACCAACCAGCGGCTGTGGCCTTCCTTGTCCTTTTGACAAGTCTCATTTTCGTCGCAAATGGCGCAGGCCCACATATAAGTGCAGGCATCTCCGCCGCTGCTGGAACCGGGCTGTGAAATAACATTTAACTCGCGTGGCATTCCTCAACTCCTCGTACAACGAACATCATACTGCGTAAGACGAAAGCGCGCTTTCGCCCTGTTGCTCTACTCCGGTCTTGCTCATCCTCGCCGGCCGCCGCTCGGCACGCCGACATACTCATCGTCTCCACCGCCAGACGGAATGGTTGGTCCCGCTTTCGCGAGCCCCGGTCCCGCCGCCACCACTGCCGGCACGAGTGGTTCCGCCGGCGCGTCGGCCTTCTTTTTGTTGAAGATGCCGGCGCTCACGATGCCGACTTCATAAAAAATGTACATGGGCAGTGCCATGAGGCACTGGTTGAACGGATCGGGTGTCGGGGAGAGAATCGCGGCGAAAATAAACGCCGTCAGGAAGGCCCACTTGCGATAACGTTTCAGCAATGGAGCATCCACCCAGCCTAGCTTAGCCAGCAGGGTAATCACCAGCGGCACTTCAAAGATGAGACCGAAGACCAGCAGGAACCATAAGGCGAATCCGACATATTGCGCAATCGAGAGTTGCGGAATAAATCCGGCATTCACGCCATACGAGATGAGAAAGTTCAAAGCAAAGGGCAGGACGAAAAAGAACGAAAACAACAGGCCCAGATAAAAGGCCAGCGTGCTGAGGATCACAAAGGGCCCGACGAATCTCCGTTCCTGCGCGTGCAACCCCGGCACCACGAAATGCCAGAACTCAACGAGGATGTAAGGAGTGCCCAACACCAGCGCAAACAAACCTGCGACCTTTACGTTTTGCCATAAGGCTTCAGCCGGCGCGAGAAAGACGAACGGGACGGTGGGAAGATCCGTGGGGATCCAGGAAAGGGACCCCGGCACGAACATGTTCTGGAGCGGGATTCTGATCCACTTCACCAGCGTGTCGGCGTAGAAGAAGGTGCCGACAAAAATGATCGCCGTCACAATGACCGCACGGGTCAGCCGGACCTGGAGCTCAACCAAGTGCTCCATGACCGGCATTTTTTTATCTTCAAGCGGCTTAAAGACTGTGTCTTGCAGCCACTCTTGAAACTTGAACCCGTCAGCCATGCCTGTTCACAAACTTGAGGCAGGACTCTCCGTCGAGTGAGTACGGGAGAAATTCCCCGCTCACTCGACGGATCGTTCCCTCATCCATGTCTTACTTCGGATTGACGGCAACGAACAGATTGTTTCCCTGCCGACTCAGCAGAAGAACGACCATTTCGTCCTTTTTCACCTTGGCTGACGCCTTTTGGTAATCCTCAAGGCTCTTCACGACTTCGTGGTTGACTTCCTGAATGACGTCGCCACGCTGCAATCCCGCCGACTCAGCGGCACTGCCCGCCTCGACGGAACTCACCACGACACCGGTAGTCTTGGCCGGGATGTTCAGCTGGCTCTGCATCGCCGCATCCAGCAATTGGACGCGCAAGGCCGCCAGGACGTTGTCCGGTGGCTTCACCGTCTCGGCAGGAGCCGCCGAGGGAGCCGGCTCACGCTTCGCTAACACCTCATCCGACGGACGCTCAGCCACCTTCACCTTCAACACCTGCTCCTTGCCTTCGCGCAAAATCTTAATGTCGGCATCTTTGCCGACACCCATGCGCGCGACCAGGTTGCGCAATTGGCTGACGCTCTGCACTTCCTTGCCATTGAAGGAAATGACCACGTCACCACGGCGCATGCCTGCCGTATGGGACGGCCCATTCTCGTTCACGTCACTGATCAAGACGCCCTTGCGCTGCTCAGGCAACTTGAAGGACTTGGCCAAGGCCGGAGTAATTTCCTGAATGGCCACACCCATCCCTCCACGCACCACTTTGCCGGTCTTCGTCAAACTATCGACGATATCGGTCGCAATGCTGCTGGGAATGGCGAACCCGATGCCTTCCGATCCGCCGGTGCGGGAGAAGATGGCCGTATTGATGCCGATCAACTTGCCTTGCATGTTGACCAGCGCACCGCCCGAATTGCCGGGGTTGATGGCCGCATCGGTTTGAATAAAGTCTTCGTAGTCGGCGATGCCCACGTTCCCCCGACCCAACGCGCTGATAATGCCGAGGGTGACGGTTGAACTGAGCCCGAACGGACTACCCACGGCCAGAACCACATCGCCAACCTGCAGCTCATCGTAATCCGCCCACTTCATCGAGCTGAGATCTTTGGCTTCGATCTTGATAATCGCCAGATCGGTCTTGGGATCGGTTCCGATAATTTTGGCGGGGAATTCGCGGCGATCCGAGAGGGTCACCGTGATTTGGGTGGCGCCTTCGACCACGTGGTTATTGGTCACGATATACCCGTTCGGATCGAGGATCACGCCGGACCCTGCGCTTTGCTCGGGACGATGGGGACCACCGCCCGGAGGGCCACCGGGACCACCGGGAGGCTCCATGCCAGGAGGTTCATCACCAGGACCACCGGGACCAGGAGGCGGACCGCCGAAGGGACCGCCTGGGGGAAGCTGACGACGACCTTCCCGGCGTCCCTCGCCACCACCGGTCACCGCAATGTTCACCACCGCAGGGGTGACAGCTTTTACGATTTCAGAAAACCCTTGAGCGAATGCCGGGGGAACACCAGCAGCCTCGGCCTGACCGGCCCGGGGCGGTAATCCACCGGATAAGAATGTGGCAGCAACCATCGCGGTTACTGCGAGTACGGACCGCACTCTCCTGCGCTCGTGTCGATACACCATGTGTACTCCTCTGGAAACCTGAGATTGAGGGACCATCCTCCGCGCCAACGTTGAACGTTTCATTCTACACTAATCACAGAATCGCCTTCAAAGAGGAAAACGCGGCTCCGAACCTGATGCCATCATCGTCTGGACCGAGCCTGCGTCACCTCCGACCGACGGCTCAGAACCTTAGCGCGCAGCGAGTTCAAGATCCCGCTGTTCTACCCAGGCTCGCTGCAGATTGCCGGCCAACCGCTTCGCCGCTTGCTCCATCGCGACCAGACGGAGTGTGAGCGGAGCCCCTTCATAGGTGGGCGGCCAAATGCGTCGCTCCGGGTCTTGCGGCCGCAGATAAATGACGGGATACCATTGCGAAATTCCCGGCGCCGTCGGGCGGTCCAACGTGGCCATGGCTCGTCCTTCCGCCTGCAGCACCGTCCTCCCGGTCGATCCGTCGATCAACGCCGCTTCGGCGAGAGACCAGTTATCGCGCCGAAATCCAGGCTGTTGATGGGTCGTCCACCCCAAAAAGAGAGAAATCGGATATTCCTGCTCGGTGCTCGACAGAACCGTCACCAGCAGATACTGAACCCCTTGCTGCCTGGCGACCTCAGGCCAGCTCGGCGCTGTTCCCCCGGGTGACATCCCATCAAGCTTGACGACTCGGTCAACAGCGACGGGATACCCACGGTTGATCTCCCCCGTGAGGAGCGCTCCCACCCGCGCCAGGGCTTCGTCTGGCAAAACGGGCGCTGAATCCGGAGCCGACTGATCCGCGACCACGACCAGCGCGGCATGGAGCGGACGCGAAGTGGGAAGCGTCGCCGTCGCCGCCTCTTCCGGCACGACGGATCCGACATACTGAGCGAGGCGACTGGGCGGACTGGCGACGGCACAACTCGTCACGATCACCATGCCGACGAGCGACGCCAACCAGTTCGCGCTGCGCCTCATGACATCCTCCGGACCGGATCGACGCCAAGGATACCGCCGTATCTGGGATACGATCACTCCCGCGCTCTGCCTCTGTCAAGATGCGCCAACCATTGCTTGCATTTCGATCATGGCTCAGCTACCGTGGTGCACCCTTCGTCGCCGAACGAAGCGGTCGCGTCACACTCCCACGGGGGGCGTCTCAACGTGACTCTGTGCTCGACCCAGACACCGTCCCTTTCAGTCATCATTCCCGCCTACAATGAGGCGCGCCGGCTCCCGCTGTTTTTGCAACGTGTGATTGCGCATCTGGACCAGCGCGGACAATCCTATGAAATTCTGGTGGTGGACGACGGGAGTGACGACAACACCGCTCACGCCGTTAGGATGGCGGCGCACCACTGTCCTTATCTGCGGCTGATTCAATTGACCTGCAACATGGGCAAGGGTGCGGCGGTTCGACGGGGCATGCAGGCCGCGCGCGGAACCATTCGGCTATTTGCCGACGCGGATGGAGCCACTCCCATTGAAGAACTCGGACGATTGGAAGCGGCGCTCGCGGCCGGGGCTGACCTTGCGATCGGATCACGGGCCCTGGCCTCCCACGACCCGGCCTTTACGGTTCATGCCCGATGGCACCGGAGCCTGCTGGGGGGCCTCTTCAACACTGTGGTGCAACGGCTGGGCGTGCCGCATATTGCCGACACGCAATGCGGGTTTAAGTTGTTCCGACAATCGGTGGCTCAGGATTTGTTTGCCGTATCCTGTGTCGACGGCTACGCATTCGACCTGGAATTACTGCACATCGCCCGCCAACGGCACTACCGCATCGCGGAAGTCCCTATCAACTGGACCGATCAGCCGGGCTCGAAAGTCCGCCCTTGGCGCGACGGCTCCTTGATGCTGCGGGAACTTCTGGCCATCCGTAAGCGCGAGGCCCAAGGCCTTTACCAGCCCCAATCACGCCCGGCATCCAGCGCCGTCGAACCGGACCTCGTTACAGTCGAACCGACGCATTCCTAAACGACGCACCCTGCGGTCACGACTGCCGGCGCACAATCACCACCTTGGCATCGGCATAGACATGCTTCCAGGCAGGATGTGCCTCCAGAGCCACCGCCAACGCGCTGCTACGCGGGATCATCGCCCAATCCACCCCATATCGATCCAGCAAGGCCAATTGCGGCGAATCTTCGCGATTGAGTTCAACGTAATCGTGAAAGATCCATCTGTCCTTGATCCGCCAGGCAGGCATGCGTCCGTCGATGAAGATTCGCTCGCCTGGAAGTTGCCATAGCAGAAACCCGCCGTAGCTATAGTCGTTATAGAGCCTCGTCCCCGCTTCATCCCGGTGAGCCCGAATCCACCGCACCGCTTCGATGGGATACTCCGTGCGCTCAAAATACCGATCGGGAGTACGGCCTGATTGCCACACATGCTCCAGGTGCTCGGTTCCCAAGGCATACAGCGCCGTCGCCGCCATAATGGATAACACAAGGACAGCGCCGGCAGCGTGGGCTTGCAGCACAGGAACGCGACGCAGGAAGGAATCTGCCGCTGCCGCACCCAACTCTGCCACCAGCGGGAGACTCACGATCAAAAACAGAGTGACATTCCGCCAATGCAGCAAGGACAATCCCAGCATCAGCGCCAGCAGGACCCACCGCACCGGCTCCACTCGCCGATACCATCCGGCCATCAACCCGATAAATCCAAGGAGATAGAATCCATAGGCCCGTCCGGCCCACCCGTGAAACGACACCGGCTGCCACTCCCGCAGGGTGTCGATCATGAAGCGATCCGTCAGTGATTCGTAAATCTCCACATAGAGACGCCAGCCATAGGGATTCAGGCAGGTCACAGCAAAAGAGACAAGAATGGCGATAGCACACAGCCGGATAAGATCCCAGCTGAGCACCGGTTCATCACGCGGTGCCTGGACGATCTTCCACTCGACGCAGATTTTCACGAGGAATGAGAGCGACGACAACACGGTGATTAAAAACAGACCCGCCGTGAAGCCGCCGTGAAAATTGGCCCACAAGAGAAACAGAGGCGGCAGAGCCCAGACCCATTGCGGCTGTCCCCGCTGCATGCGATTCCATATCGTGAGCACAACTGCCACGCCAAGGAGGCTGATCAACTGCGTGCGCGCGCCGAGAAAGGGTAAGGCCACCCAGAGGCTCGCGACCATCGCCGCTAACCGGCACGTGCGATGGACGGAAGCTACTCCTGCCGCGATCCACCAGGCCAGCGCTGTGACTCCTCCGAAAAACGCAATTAGCCCCAATCCGCCAGATGGTTCAGGCATCTGATAAATCAACCCCAACACCCCGTCGGTCAACCAGGCATGCTCCACCCAATGCCAATCCGGCATCGTATGGGAATAGGGATCGGTATCCGGAAGACGCCACCCTTGCGCGATCAAATCCAGCCCGGCCCGGAGATGCCATCCTAGATCCGGTTCGACTAAGGGTTGGAGCACCAGATTCAAGACAAACGCGCCCAGCAACACATCCAGTATGAGCATGAGGGCAGAAGGAGGAGAGGAACCGCGAACCGGCTCAGCCTTCATGGTGCTGCGGCGGCATCGGTGATGGCCGTCCCACCAGAAGATTGCCGAGAACCAACCAGTCCACCTGGGTGCGCTGGAAACAACGCACTGCTTCGTCGGGGCTGCACACAATCGGTTCCTGCACATTGAACGACGTGTTTAGCAACACGGGCACACCCGTCAATCTGCCAAAGGTCGCCAGCAGATCATAGAAGCGGGGATTGGCTTCACGCGTCACGGTTTGCACACGAGCGGTACCATCGACATGCGTCACGGCCGGCAGGAGCCCCTTCGCTGATGCTTTCACTCGAACCGTAAACTGCATGAAGGCCGAGGGGGCAGGCACATGGAAAAACTCCTCCGCGTGTTCGGCAAGGACGGAGGGTGCGAATGGTCGAAAAGCCTCGCGACATTTCACCTTGCTATTGATCAATTCACGCATGTCTTCCCGTCGAGGATCCGCCAGCAAACTGCGATTTCCTAATGCGCGCGGGCCCCACTCCATCCGCCCTTGATACCAGAACACCAATCGCCCATGGGCCAACTCCGAGGCCACCCGTTCGTACAACCGGTCATCTGCCAGATGTTCGGCAACCAGTCCTGTCTTCGACAAGGCGGCACGGCAGGCGGATTCGTCATACTGCGGACCGAGATAGGCATCCGGCATAACGGTCTTCGACGTCGCCGCTCCTCGCCGCGCCGTCCACCAGAGGGCCGCGCCGAGCGCCGCCCCGGAATCTCCGGCAGCCGGCGGCACGTACACCTGGTCAAACCCGAGTTCGGCCCGCAGGCGACCGTTGGCGACACAGTTGTAGGCCACCCCACCTGCGAGGCAAAGTGATGTCGCCTGAGTGAGCGAACGCAGACGACGCCCCAGATGCAACAGGGTTTCTTCCAACACGAATTGCGCGCTGGCCGCAAGATCGCGGTGGCGCTGCGTGATCTCGTCTTGCGGCCGCCGCGGAGGACCGAACAGCCGGATGAATTCCCGCACGAAATGGCCCGCCCTGGCGAGGTGGAAATCCAGCAGGCGGGTATTCAGTTCGAATCGTCCATCGGGTAGCACTCGCAAAATCTCGCGACTCAGCGTGGGGGCGAACGACGGCTCGCCGGACGAAGCGAGACCCATCACGATGTATTCATCCTGATCCGGGCGAAACCCCAGGAACGCCGTCATCGCCGCATAGAATTGCCCCAGCGAGTGAGGCAACGGCGTGCGCTCCAGTACGCTGATCTGATTGCCTTCACCGGTAGCCAGCAAGGTCGTATCCGATTCTGATGCTCCGTCGACCACCAGAATCGCCGCCCGTTCAAATGGCGAGACGAGAAATGAGCTGGCTGCATGGCAGAGATGGTGGTCGAGAAACACCGGCCGGCCGGCACCCGGTTCAACCCGCGTGGATAGTTCCTGCTGAAGCCGGAAGAGTTCCTTCCATTCTTGACTCGCCCGCTCAAGGGACCGTGTCCCCTTCACACGGAACAGTTGCGTCGAGCGCAGCATCGCCGTCACCGCAAGCCTGAGACGCCGCCCCACCTGCCAATACTTCCAGGGCACCGCGATGGCGTCGACGTCGCGCAAAGCCATTCCGGCTTCGCGCAGGCAATACTGCATCGCATGCACTGGCAGGGCCGTCACGTGCTTTTGGCGGACGAAGCGTTCTTCCTCTGCGGCAGCCACGATCCGCCCGTCAGCAACGAGGGCGGCCGCGGCATCTCGCATATTGGACAAACCTAACACCACCACGATACGTCAACGTCCTTTTGTCTTTTTCATTGCCTGACTGAGGAGCAAGGAGCAATGCGACTCCCGCGCCGATCAATGCGCCGTTTAGGCGAGGCGCGGCGGTAGGATAAACGAGGCCGGTGAGGGTCGCAAGCCGGCCCAGCGCTTGGTTGCAATGCCCCCCTCATTCCTGTACCGTTTCCCATTCTTATTCTGCCGTCGAGGAGGCCTGCTTGAAGACAAACCGCGTAGTCCTTGTTGGAATTGCCCTACTCTCCCTGCTGGCTTCCGTCGGCTGCGAGTCCATCAAATCGCGATTTTCCCGTCAAGCGTTGCCAGATCTAGGCCCTCCTGTCCCCCTCACCGTTCACATGGAGATCGATCCGTCTCTCTCCAAAGCCAAGACGGAGTACATCGATAACTGCAGCCGCATCCACGCCTTCTCGATCGGGCCAACCGTCGAAGACACATTGATCCAGGCGGCACATCAAACGTTTCGCACCGTCACGATTCCGGGAAGCCAGGCGGCCGGGGGAAAACCTGACGTGACGATACGCGTGCGTATGCTGGATCCACGCTTCAAGCTGCAAACGGACGCCCTCTATGATCGTGCCCCTGCGGAACTCAGCCTGGATGCCCTGGCGGAATTTTTCGATGCGTCCGGCGCGCCGCTCGGTGAGCGGCCGCTCCAAGCCACCCGGAAAGAACGTTTGCAACTCGAACTGACGCAACAGCGCTGCGATTACATTGTCGATCCACTGTTGCAGGATACGTCTACCATGCTGGCCACGCAGTTCATGCAAGAGGCACGGGTGCTCCTGGCCCCGGCGACACCACCGCCTGCGGCTGCCACGACTGCCACGCCTACCGAGCCAAGCTCGAAGGCGACCGCCGTTCCAGCCGCTCCTGCTGCAACGCCGGTTCAGCCGCTTTCGTTCAAAGCCACGTTGTTGGATGAGAACGGCAATCTGATCATCGAAAGTGGTGAACGAATCCGCGTGCGAGTCGACGTGGTCAATACGGGCACGCAGTTGGTGCAGGACAGTACCGTCAAACTGACAGGCCCGCAGACGGTCCTTACGCAGTTCCCTGCCACAACGCTGGCCACCGGGACCATCCCGGCGGCCGGTTCCAAATCGCTGGAATTTGTTGCGACGATGCCTCAATCCCCGTCGCTTCAACGGGCGGAGTTACAGGTTGCGCTGCTTAACGCCTCAGGACAAGCAGCCGCTCCACCACAAACATTACCGCTCTCCTTTCAACCGACAGCCGCGCTCCTCGAGGACGTGGATCACATTCCTGCCGCTACGTCAGGAGCACAGCGTCCAGGCGACTATCTCCTTGCCATCGGACTCAGCAGTTATCGCGAACAGGACATCGCGGCGCGAAAATATGCCTCGCTCGATGCAGAGACGGTCGCGGCCTATTTTCAGACCCTCGGCGGTTTACCTCAAAACAACGTTCGCCTCCTGCGGGACTGGAGCGCCCTTCGCCCTGACATCGAAGAGGCCCTGCTCGATTGGCTTCCTGCAAAAACGACCAAAGAGTCGCTGGTGGTCGTCTACTTTGCGGGGCAAGCGATGGTGAACGCCGCCGGCGATACCTTCCTGATCCCCTATGACGGCTCGATGGGATCACCCACTCGCCTGTATCCACTCAAGGAATTGGAAGCGGCGCTGGGAAGATTGAAAGCCAAGCAAGTGCTCTTCGTCTTTGACGGGACAGTCCTCAAGAATGGAGCGGACGGGCGCACGAAAGCAGCGGCTCCGAAATGGCTCGGGACATCAGGATCGGTACTGCACATGATTGCGACGACCGGCTTCGGCAAGAGCTTGGAATCCGAAACGTGGCATCACGGATTGTTTACGTACTATCTCCTGCGAGGTCTTCGGGGCGAAGCCGATCTCAATCGGAATGGCGAGGTCACGATTGCGGAGGTGACCGCCTACATCAATCGCAAAGTACCGGGCGCAGCGCGGAGTACCTTCAAACAGGAACAGCAACCGCAGATCCTCCCGACACTGCGTGGATCGGAGAAGGGTCTCGACACCGTGCTCACCAAACCAACGATGACGTTCCCCTCTGACCAACCGTAAAAAACGGTGGCTCTCCTATATTCATCACGGCAGAAGGCCGGGATGAGGTAGAAGGGTCATTCATTCCTGTCACACGTTACTCGGGACTCACCGGGGATTGCGCCGACATTCGTCAGCGCGGCACAAAAGAAAAGGGGCGGCGAGGATACCCTCGCCGCCCCTCCGATTCAGCCTATCGGCCGGGAATCGTGACTATTCGTCTCCACCCTTGCAGAAGCTGCGCTCATAATTGATGATCGTCCAGGCTTCTTCTTCGGTGATTGCCGCAGGGACCAACGAAACCATGCCGGTGCCCGGGCTGCCGTTCTTGATCACCCAGAACAGTTCGCCGTCTTTCCGCTTCTTGTGGAACTTGCAGTTGGTGAAGTTACGCGGGCTCGGATTCAGGATCGCGCCGGCAGGACCATCGCCCTTGCCTTCCTTGCCATGGCAATTGAAGCAGGTGCCCTTGCCCTCATACAATGCCTTGCCCTTGGCAATGCTCTCCGGAGTCGAAGCAACCGGGTTCTTCATCGCCTTCGCGTCCGCCATCTGATCCGGCGCAACACGGGGCTTCAACGGATCCTTTTCTTCTGCGCCCACCACCGCCACGGACAACAAGGTGACGGCCGCACACACTCCGACAAACTTAGAAAAATACCCCATCAGAACTCCTCCTTTGTGTTGAACCCACCGCGTGAACAATGACTCTCGGTCCGAATCAGCATGGCAAAAACTGATGACAAAGCCGATAAAACAGGCGAACTATAGCAACGCGTTTTCTGTCTTGTCAAGCGAATGGCCCGCCTCAGCCTTGTCTGTGTCATCCATGCTGACTTGAGGGAGAATCAAGGGCTGTGCCAGCGGCAGAGCAGCAAAAATCGCGGGATTTCACCACATTTAGACTATTCAGATCAGCGGCAAGTACGTACAGCCATCCAGCCGTGACACCTTTGCGCCTCAGACGCCTCCTCCTCGCCTCATTCGAGTGCGAGCAGGAGGGCAATAGACACCCTCACGATATATGGATTGGAGAGAGCGAGCAGGCGGTGAGAATAGGAATGAATGAAACGCCTGACGACCCGGGAAGCGTCGAGCTAGTGAGACGACTCCATCACCGTTTGATCACGACGTCCCGGACGACCTTGCCGCTGGGGCCGAACGGTTTTTGCGGTTTGCCGTTGAGTTCGGCGCGGACGCCTCCCGCATTGCCGAGCGTCACCGTAAACTGATCCTGTGCCTTCCACTGAGCCTTTTCACCCGGGCGCAGCAGCGCTTCCTGGTGGCTCCCCGAATCAACTTGGACGACCACCCAGCTCAATTCCGTAGCCGCAAGGTCGAGGACGAGCGGACCATCAGACCCGACGGGACCATCCACCGACAATCCTGCAAGAGGACCGTCCGATCCCATTGAGGCAGAGGGCTGAGGCACTACGGTATCCGATGGCAACGGCGCTTTGGCCACGGCAACTGGCGCTGGAGCTTGCGCAACCGGAGCCGGTTTGTCTTGTGCAGGCTTCGCAGGAACAACCGCCGGCTCAGCCGGTTTCAGCGGAGGAGCAATGGGAGGCGGCAGCTCGGCCGCGGGGCGGGAACCCGCCTCCTTCGCATCCTTGGCAAATGGGGCCACCTTCTTACTGACGGTTGGTGCATCCGGTCCGGAGCGTCTCACCAGCGTCGAGGTCTGCTCACGGCTCAACAGGAACACCAGCGTCGCAATCGCGACAGCGATGGCCACCCCCACCGCCTTGCGGTTGGCACGGCGACGGCGCTCCTCTTCGACCTGTCGTTGCCGCAAGCGTTCGCGCTCACCCTGCTTTTCGTAAAAGGCGCCGGCAGACTGCACGAATCGATGGATGGCATCTTCTTCATCCAATCCGAGCGACCGCGCGTAAGACCGGACAAATCCGCGCGCAAAAACCTGGTCTGGCAATTTGGCGAAATTTCCCTCTTCGAGCGCTTTGACAAAGTCTGTGCGGATTCGGGTCTTCGAGGCCACCTCATCCACCGTCAGCCCTTTGGTCTCGCGAACCTGCCGAAAAAATTCACCCACTGATTCCATGATATCCGCCTATGGTTTGAGCTTACCGAGGAGTTCCTGCGCCGCAGCTGCCTGCTCGCCACCTTTATCCAACGTCGACACTTTCGACAGAGCCTCACGCGCCCGCGCGTCGAATCCAAGCTTGTGGTACACACGCGCCAGCTCCAACTGCAGCATCGCGGGCGGCACATTGGGCGGCGTCACGGTCGCCGCATCCTCCAACACCTCCATCGCGCCCTGCAGATCACCTTCATGCATCAAGGCTTTCCCCAGCTGAAACCGCGCCAGGTCAGGTGTGGGATAGAGCGGATTGCTGAGCGCCTGCCGGTACGCGGCGATGGCATCTTTCCATCGATCTTGACTGGCCAAGACCTGCCCGAGGTATGTGTTGGCTTCGGCATAGTCGCCGTCGATCCGAATCGCCTCACGGAAGGATTCCTCAGCCAGCTTGAGTCGTCCTTGCGAGGCATAGATGTGCCCGAGTCCGTAGTGCGCTTCCTTATTGTCAGGATTCAGCTTCACCGCTTTTTGAAACGACACATACGCCTGCTGCTGATCGGAACTCAGCCGGGCCACGCCTTCCTGGTAAAACCCTTTGGACTTGCGCAGGTTCTCTTCGTTGGCACACCCGCCCAAGACAGACAGCCCCAGCAGGAACACGAGGCAGGATGACCCCACCATACCGCTGGCCCTGCACCTCCGAATTCCCTGTCGATCAACCACGATCATGCGCCGATATCCTCAAAATGCGTGAGCCGCTTGAATTCTTTAAAGCGCGCCTCAATCTCTTTGTAATCTAGGATCCTCAATCGGTCAAGGCTAAAGGCTTCTACTGTAAATGAGGCCATCACACTCCCGAAAATAATGGCCTGCCGCATGGCTTCGGGTGAACGGTTTCCCGTCGCCGCCAGATAGCCCAGGAAGCCTCCGGCAAAGGTATCGCCGGCGCCGGTGGGATCGCGAACATCATCCAGCGGAAACGCCGGCGCCCCGAACACCTGCTTGTCGTTGAACATCAGCACGCCATATTCGCCGCGTTTCACGATCAGATGTTTCGGTCCCCGCGCGAGGATCTTTTTGGCGACCTTCACGAGGTTGGTATCCTCGCCCAAGGCCCGTGCCTCGCCGTCGTTGATGATCAGAATGTCGATGTGTTGCAGGACGTTCCAGAGCGCATCACGTTTGCCGTTGATCCAGAAATTCATCGTGTCGCAGGCGACCAACGCGGGCCGCTTCACCTGCTGCAGCACGTCGAGTTGCAGGTTCGGGTCGATGTTACCCAGAAAGAGCACATCGGGTGAGCTGTACTGGGCCGGGATCTTCGGCCGGAACGTCTCAAAGACGTTCAGCTTGGTGTCGAGCGTCTGCGCCTCGTTGAGTTGATGCGAATAGGCGCCCTTCCAGCGAAACGTCGCGCCTGGCCGCCGTTCCAATCCCGCCAAATCAATTTTGCGGCTTTTCAAGAACGCGACATGTTGCTCAGGAAAGTCATCGCCGACCACCGCGATCAGATCGACCGAGGTGAAATAACTGGCCGCCGTCGAAAAATACGTCGCGGATCCGCCAAGCACCTCGGCCACCTCGCCGAAAGGAGTTTTCACGGTATCCAGCGCCACCGACCCCACTACCAGCAATTTACCCATGCCTCACCGTTTTCCTTTCCGCGTCCGCACATAGGGAGCGATCAAGAGGTTCAACCGTCGTTTTGCCGAAGCAGACATTTTGTCCGGGGCAGTAATCAGTGCCGTGGCAAGCGCTTGCCGACAGGCACAGGCCCGGTCGGGATCCAACTTCGGCACAGCCGTCTTCAAGATTTCCTTAGCCAGGGCCACATTCCGGTACAAGGTGGCCAGGATGGCCCCAACGGTCACTGCTTCTTCCGCCTCATGCCAACAATCGTAGTCGGTGGCCAGCGCCATCGTGGCGTAACACAGTTCGGCCTCGCGGGCGAGTTTGGCTTCAGGCATGTTGGTCATCCCGATCACATCCACGCCCCATTGTCGATACAAGCGGGATTCAGCCTTGGTTGAAAACTGCGGTCCTTCCATGCACACATAGGTGCCACCGCGATGAAGCGTCGCGCCCGCGGATCGTCCCGCTTCCTCTAGCGTATCGGCTAAGGACGAGCACACCGGCTCGCTGAAACCGACATGCGCCACGATCCCTTCGTCAAAAAACGTCGAGATCCGCCGCTTCGTGAGATCGATAAACTGGTCGGGCAACACCACATGGCCTGGCTCAATGGATTCCTTCATGCTCCCAACGGCACTGATTGAAATAACTTGCGTCACCCCTAACGACTTTAGTGCATAGATATTGGCGCGGTAGTTGATGCTGCTGGGATTGATCCGGTGACCGCGCCCATGCCGGGAAAGGAACGCCACTCCCATACCGCCCAGCACGCCGACCACAATGGCATCCGATGGTGCGCCGAACGGTGTGCGCAGACGTACCTCGCGGACCTGCTCTAATCCTTCGACCTGGTACAACCCGCTCCCGCCGATAATACCGACAGCAGGCTGAATGGTCTTCTTTGCTTTCTTCATGATGTCGATTCCATTTCTATGGTAAGCGGCGCAGGCTGATGCGGCTGGCGCTCGTCATTCAGTGTCTGTACAAACGTGTGAATGGTCTCCAGCAGACGCCCGGCCACGTCCTCTGCGGTATCCTGCTCAGTCAGCATCCACCACTGCAGACCAGGCTCCTTTCGAAACCAGGTCAGCTGACGCTTGGCAAAATGTCTGGTATCGCGTTTCAGCAGACGAAGCGCCTCCGCGCGGTCATAGTCCCCGGACAGATAGCCTGCGACCTGCTGATACCCTAACCCCTTCATAGCACCCGTCTCGCGGCCGTATCCCTTCGCCAGCAGCGCTGCGGTTTCTTCGACGACGCCGCGTGCAAACATCGCCTCGACCCGCTCATCGATCCGCCGGTACAGTTCTGCGCGATCGCGGTTCAATCCGATCATGAGTACGGAGAACGGTTGTTCGGCAAAGCGATGTTCCTGCTGGACATCCGAAAGTCGCCGTCCGGACAAATGAAACACCTCGAGAGCGCGCACGATTTTCACTTCATCGTGCGGATGCAGTCTTGCCGCCAGTTCAGGATCGACTTGCGCCAATTCGGTATGGAGGAAGAATCGTCCCTGCCCCTGAGCTTTTTGCAGTAACGAGTCACGAAACGCCTGATCCGCCCGCGGGGCATCACAAAGCCCATGAATCAGCGTCCGCACGTAGAGCCCGGTGCCGCCCACGATCAATGGGAGACGCCGTTCTCCATACAGCCGTTCGATTTCCTGCAACGCCAGCTGGCGATACTGCCCGGCATTAAACGATTCATCAGGATTGACGAGGTCGATGAGTCGATGCGGTACCCCCTGCCGCTGCGCCACGGCAGGCTTATCCGTCGCGATATCCATCCCGCGATAGACCTGGCGCGAGTCCGCCGTCAAGAGGTCGGTGTCCAACGCGCGGGCCAGCCGAAGACCGACGTCGCTTTTCCCCACGGCGGTCGGCCCGACCAGTACCACGAGCGGCCGCGACGCCAGGACGGATTCCGTGAGCCGGATCATATCTCTCCGTGTGCTTCCCCTAGGCGCGATCGAACAGACGCGCCAGTTCGTCTCCCGACAGACGGAACGCCACACGCCGTCCATGCGGACAGGTCATGATCAGGCCTTCCGCGACCCAGTCCTGAACCAGCTGGGTGATCTCGGGCAATGCCATCGACCGGCCCGCGCGAACCGCTGCGTGACAGGCCAGCGACGCCAGGATGGGCTTCACCTTCGTTTCCAGCGATGAAATGGAATCCCACTGTTCGAGATCATCAATCAGGTCCTGCACCAAGGCGGACAAATCAGGATGACCCAACATGATCGGCAGACTCCGGATCAGAAACGATGAAGGTCCAAATGGCTCAATCAGCAGTCCCAGTCGTTCCAACTCCGGTAAATGTCGTTGCAGAATAACAGCTTGTTGCACCGGCAACTCGAGCGGTTCCGGCAAAAGCAGTGGTTGGGACGTCACCGCGCGCCCCTGCCAGGCCCGCCAGAGTCGTTCGAACAACACACGCTCATGCGCCGTATGTTGGTCGACGACCTGGAGTTCGTTCCCGACTTGCGCAATCAAATACGTACGGTTCATCTGCCCGAGTGCGACGATATCCGTGGATGCAGGAGAGGCGTACGCCGTGGCACCTTCTCCAACGAAAGAAGTTTGGCTCTCATCGGAATCAGGTGGCGTGACGGAAGCCTTCGATCTGGCCATTGGCTCGGGGGGCGCTTCCCCAAAGGACATCCGTTCCCTTTCAGGGAAAGAGAGAGTCGGCGGGATCACACCGGTCATCTCAGCATGAGCCGCCCCTGCCATCGACGCTTCCACCTGTGCCCGACCAAGCGTCTGGCGTACGGCAGAGCGGACCAGCTGGTGGATCTGCTCGGTATCGGCGAACCGAACCTCACGTTTCGTGGGATGCACATTCACATCCACGCGGTGCGGCTCGACATCCAGAAACAACACGA
>CAADGJ010000115.1 GCA_900696505.1 uncultured Nitrosospira sp. | reverse complement strand
AGGCCACATCTTTGTTGTTCCACATGCGCAGATCGGTGATCGGAATTTCCAGTTTGACCACCGAATCAAACTCGCTACGCATATCGGCCGCCAGATCCGACCATCCGATGTATTTGCGTCCGTCAATGGTATACCCGATGGCATCCACGTCGTGTGACATATATTTGGACATGGTGGCCAGATCACGTTCGGCATTGGCCTGAACAAGTCTCCGCAGGGTGGTCTCCGCATCGTGGGGTTCCCCGGCTCGCGCCGCCGGAAGGTACAGCATTCCCAAGAGCGGACCAAGCAGGAGCCAGGTTCGGACTCGCAGACTGAATGGACGAGGGTAGTGCGATTCCATGTTCATTAGAAGTGACCTATGGAGGCCTCTGAGGCCTCACCTCGGGGATGTATGGTTTTGAGGCTACCTGGTGACTTGAGGCACTGTCAATGGATATTTCCCTGATCGGGGAGACTGGTCATGGCGCAGGCCACGACGGTGATGTTGTCGATGCCGCCGGTATCAATCGCCGCTTGGATCAGGGCCTGGGTCGTGAGGGAGGGACTGTCTCTATGCGACTGCGCAATCTCCACTATGCGTTCGTCCGGCAGCATTTTGGTGAGCCCGTCTGAACAGAGCAACAGCACATCGCCGACGAAGACGTCGACAGGAAAGAGATCGCTCTGCAGGACTGGTTCAAGCCCGATCGCACGGGTCAGCACGTGGCGGTCTGGATGGCGGGCAGCCTGCTCAGGAGTGAGGCGGCCCTCGCGCACATAGTCGTCAATGAGGGTGTGGTCTCGGGTCAACTGCGTGATGCGTCCCGCCCGGACGAGATACGCCCGACTGTCGCCGACATTGAGCACAAGGAGTCGAGGGGCGGGCAGAGGCATCAGATGGGCCATCACCAGCGTCGTTCCCATCCCGTAGACAGAGGGGTGACGATCAGCATAGGCGCGCACGGCATCATGAGCCTGTTCCGCCATAGTTGTGAGGCGAAAAGACTGCTGCTCGGTATGGTCCTCGTCGAGGTTGTCGGAATTGCGAATGAGGCTTGGTGAAAAATCGGCGAGCGTGTCCATGACGATCCGGCTGGCCACGTCTCCTCCGGGATGTCCTCCCATGCCATCAGCGACCGCCCATAGGCGGCGCCGGTTGTCGACGAGAAAGGCGTCCTGATTGGTCGAGCGGACCAGTCCACGATCTGTCTGCCCGTAACCTGTCCAGTCCCACTTGTCCTGAGCGAGGGCCACGTTATCCGACCAGACCGAGTGACTGAGGCCCGTATCGCAAGACCAGTCGTTCGTAGAGGCAGGCTGCGAGGGGCTCCAGGTTTTGGGTGTCGGCTGCATTATAACGGACCAGCTGATCCAGGGCGTCGTCGTGGCCTGCGCGGTAATGGTGCCACAATCGAACGGCTTCCAATCCATCGAGGTGCAGCAGGTCTGATTCCCGTGCAATGTCCAACTCTCGTTCGATGGACTTCAAGCCGCCCTGCAAGCCGACGCGTCGGGCGGCAAAACAGAGATCGAAATGAGGGATCGCCACACGCAAGCCGTGAAAGCAGGTTTGCAGATAGGGGATATCGAAGACCGTTCCAAAAAATGTGATGAGCAGATCGGCTTGATCGAGTTCCTCTTGAATGGCCTCTAGAGTAAGATCCTGGCCATGGATCAACGTCCGCATGCGCCCCTGACGATGAAGTCCCACGATGGTCACCTGTCCCTCGCGGGCCGAGAGTCCTGTGGTTTCAATATCGAGGTAGAGCGCGCGTGCGCCGAAGGTCTGAAACAGTCGCCAATGGTCCCGGGTGTGGAGGCAGTCTGCGAAATACCTGGGGTTACGGAGGTCGAGGTGGTCCTGCGCAAGGGCCAGCTCGGCGTCGTAGGCAGCTTTACGCGCCGGCGCGATACCGGTCAGGTGGGCCTCCCGCCGGAAGGTCGCCCAATCGGCGATGCCGCTTTCCCACAGACGCCGCTCGGTCGATGGCCCGATACCTTTTAAATGGACAAACGTGGATGTCAGCATAGAAGCGGCCGGGATTGTAACCTTGATTTCAGGGGATAAACAAGTTAGAGTCCGCGACTGGTGCGGAGTTTCGTCATTTGGTGTTGCGCACAGTTTTACGGTGTAAGTGAGGGATCATGACCACGAACGGCACGATGAAACGAATTCGAATCAAGGTCGGCGGCGTCCAACTGGAGGCCGAATTGAAGGGGACGCGAACGGCCGAGGAACTGTATCGAGCTTTGCCGGCGGAAGGGCCGTTGAATGTGTGGGGCGAAGAGTTCTATTTTAAAATTCCCGGCGTGAAAGATCATCGCGAAACGGCGACGACGCAAGTCAAAATCGGCGACGTGGCATTCTGGGGAGCCGGCCAGGTTCTGGCGATCTTCTTTGGACGCACACCGATGAGCATGGGCGCCGACCCTGTGCCTGCCGACCGGGTGAACGTTGTGGGACGGGTGTTGGGTGATGCCGCGACGTTACGGCAGGCCATGAACGCCAGTATGATCCGGGTGGAACGAATCGAGCCGGCACAACCGGTTGGGTAGGCTTCAGCGACGAAGGCGAACGGGGAGCGATTGCCATGAGATTGGCGAAAGAGCGCGTGCATCATATGGCGGATTCGGTAGTTAGCCGATTGCACGAGTTGAGTTTTCTCGAGGTGACCGGAGATCGGAAGGCTCTTCGCGAAGCGTTGGAACACACGATGACGGAAGAACTCATGGTAGAAGATCGCCTCAATGCCGAAGTGCGTCGGATGATGCAGCCGTATGAACGCCAGATCGAGCAAGGGCAGGTCGACTATCAAAAGATGTTCACCATGATCAAACAGAAACTGGTGCGTGAGCGCGGGATCATCTTATGAGTGACCGTGCCACTCGAGACGGGAGCCGTAATCGTGATCAGTGATGACAAAGCCAGCCACCTTGCCCACCTGATACTGGGCACGCTAAAGAAAAGCCCTCAGTGCAGGCTGACCGAAGACGACGGCAAGGTCTTAAGAGAGATCAAACGCGTGGTCGCTGCTGAACTCGCCCTGGACGCGGAGATTGATAAAAAAGTGCGGGCGAAACTGGCGTCCTACACGAAGCAGATCGTGGAGGGCAGTCCGGAATGGGACGTCATGTATCGAAAAACGTCCGAAGAAGAACAGAAAAAACGCGCCAAGCCCTAATCACGCTGGCGAACGATATGAACGAGGTGGCGCGATGAGAGTGAGTCGCTGGATAGCCCTGGTAGTGGTGGTGCTGTCGTATTCGGCCTGTGCTCATGAAAAGCCGAAACCGCTCGTGCCTCTCGAGCTGGCCTACGGGGCGAAGGCGGATGCGAATGCGCTGAACAATCAGGGCAGGCAGGCCTTTCTGGCCGGCCAAATGGCTGAGGCCAAGGACTTCTTCGGACAGGTGATCAAGATAGCGCCGGACTCCGGACAGGCGCATTACAATTACGGGTTGACGTTGAATGCCTTGGGGCAAACTGATCAGGCCCGTCAGGAATTCATTGATGCGGCAAATCTGGCTCCCGGGGACAAGGTCATCTGGGATTCTCCGGCATTGCGTCCCTTTGGAAATCCGGAAGTGCCCAAGGGGCCGGCGAGAGAGCATCCCTACGGAACGAGCAGGCCCACGATCGGTAGCGGCCCGCGGTAATGCAAATGATGGTGGAGAAGGAGAGGCGCGTAACATGGCAAGTGGCGTAGAAGTCGGGGCAAAGGCGCCGGAGTTTTCCCTTCCGGATCAGGACGGCAACCTCGTGACGCTCAAGAGTTTGAAGGGCAAACAAGTCGTGCTCTATTTTTATCCCAAAGACGATACCTCCGGCT